>JBGQLG010000012.1:0-59132 GCA_041499965.1 Methylomirabilia bacterium | reverse complement strand
GCGGTGAAGGACCTGCCACCGAAGAAGGGCGCCGATGCGAAGGGCGGAGGCAAGGCCGGAGGAGGGGAAGGTAAGGCGACGTTCCATGATCTTTCGTTTGTCCACCTCGTCGACAAATCCTCGCCCGTGTTGTAGTGGGGGTGAGAAATTAAATCGAAGAAAAGCAAGCCAGCCGCGAAGCGCGCGGCGAAGAATCTCGCGCCCCGCAAGTCGCAGGGCGTGAAGGGGGGCTCGTCCTCCAGATTCGGCGGCGTCCACGCGAGCCCGGGGAGCGGACCGTAGGCAACGACGCGGGCGCGCCACCGCGCCTGCGGCGCGAGCACTCGGTGATAGAGGATCAGGTTGATCCGCGGGCGCGGAGTCAGAGCGGCAAGCTTCTCGAGGAGCTCCATCGGCTCGAAGAGCAGATGGCGCGTGCCATCCGCCCAGGCCGTTTTCAGCGTGAGCAGGATGCGGTCATCGCCCATGCGCCGCAGCCGCTCCTGCGCGACAGGCGGGCGGAGTAGGTAACGACAGAGCTACTCCAGCCGTGCGCGGTCGGCGGCCTGCAGGGCGGCGCCAGTGCAAGGGCACGTTGCAGTTCGACCGGATCGGCACCAAGCTGATCGAGGACATGGGCGTCGAGACGCTCATGTGCGGCTCGGACTACCCCCACGGCGACGGTGATCACCTGCGAGAACGCGGGCAAGTTCTACGGCTTGATGTAGCTCACGCGCGCGGAGGCGAAGTCTCGTCCAGAGCGAACGCGACGGCCTCGAAGAGGGTCATCGAACGCCCGCGGGTGTTCGCCTCCTCGATGGCGTCGCGGGTCAGTCCGCGACTCGCCTCCTCCAGCGTGCTCTCGAGATCGGCACGCCAGGCCGGCGGCGGGCCAGCGCCGATGATCCGTCGCAGCGTTGTCGCGGCGGCAGCCAGGCATTGGGCGCGGAGCGGCTGGGCCTCGACGGCGGCCAGGCTCGCGAAGCCCTCGAGCACGAACGCGATGCCTCGTCGGTCGCCCAGGTCCTTGAAGGTCTCCAGGCTCTCGGCCAGACGTTCCCGGGCTACGGCATACTCGCCCTGATCGCGCGCCAGGCGTGCGGCCGTGCTGAGCGTGTTCGCGGTGTTCTGCCGATCGCCGAGCTCCCTCCAGATCGCGAGGCTCTCCTCGGTACGCCTGTTCGCGACGTCGAACTTGCCCCGCGCCCGGGCGACCATGGCCAGGCCCGTCAGCACCCAACCGATGCCGACGCGATCGCCGACTTCCCGCCACAGACCCAGGCTCTGATTCAGGTGGGTCTCGGCCGTTTCGGCGTCGCCCTGGTCGCGGGCAACGAGTCCGAGGTTCCCGAGCGCCGCCGCCATCCCCAACGTATCCCGCGCTTGCCTCATCAGCCCGAGCCCCTCCTCGAATAGGGTTCTGGCCCGGACCTGGTCGCCCTCGTAGCGAGTGACGATTCCGAGGTCGACGAGCGCCCAGCCGATGCCGAGGGTGTCGCCGATCTCGCGGCAGATGTCGAGGCTCTCCGCGATCAGCACGCGCGCTTCGACATAGTCCCCATGCTGGCTCGTGAACAATCCCGCCACGTGTAGGGCCTTGGCGCGTGCAGGGCTGCGAGTGCGATCCGACCGCGCGAGCAGCTCGGCCAGCCGCTCCCGTCCCTCGGCGACGTAACCGCGCGCGCGCCAGAAACGCTGGAGGGCGGTGGCCAGGCGAAGGCCGGCGTCGGTAGGCCCGTGTCGGGCGAACCAGGAGAGCGCGGCGCGCAGGTTGTCGTGGTCCTCTTTCAAGCGATCCAGCCATTCGGCCTGAGCCCCTCCGACGAGGCCGTCTTCCGCCCGCACGGCGAAGGCCAGATAGTAGTTCGCGTGGGCCCCTCGGACCCGATGGGCTTCCTCGGCGTCGGTCAGGCGTTCCAGCGCATACTCGCGAATCGTCTCGAGCATCCTGAACCGCGGCTCACCGTCCCCATCCTCTCGGCGCAGCAAGCTCTTATCGACCAGCGACGCCATGGCGTCGACCACGCCGAGGTTCCGACCCGGTTCGCCTTCGTCGACCACCGCTTCGGCGGCGGTCAACGTCGAGCCGCCGACGAACACCGCGAGCCGGCGAAACGACATCTGCTCGTCCGGCGTCAACAGGTCATAGCTCCAGGCGATCGCTTCGCGAAGCGTCTGTTGGCGGGCGGGCAGATCTCGCGGCCCGCTGATCAGCACCGTGAGCCGGTGTTCGAGCCGCGCGAGCAACGCCTGAGGCGATAGCACGTTGACGCGTGCGGCGGCCAGTTCGATGGCCAGTGGCAGGCCATCGAGCCGGTGGCAGACCTCGGCGATGGCGTAGGCGTTCCGATCGGAGACAGCGAACTCCGGCTTGGCCGCCTGCGCTCGCTCGATGAAGAGCCGGATCGCCTCGTAGCGCACCAGTTGATTGGCGGATTCCACGCGCGAGCGGTCCGGCAGGGACAACGGAGGCACCGGGAACTGGTGTTCGCCGCGCAGACGCAACGCTTCCCGACTGGTGACGATAGCTTTCAGCCTGGCGCACGTCGAGAGCAGGTCGGCCACTTGAGCGGCGGCGGCGAGAACATGCTCGAAGTTGTCCAGCACGAGCAGGACTCGGCGATCGCGGAGGTAGTCCTTGAGACTGTCGAGGATCGGCCGATTGGTGGCCTCCTGGACCGACAGGGCCTTGGCGATGGTCGGGATCACCCGGTCCGCGGAGGCGACGGGAACGAGGTCGACGAAGAACGCGCCGTCGGGGAACTCGCGGAGAACGTCCGCAGCGATCTGAACACCCAGACGAGTCTTCCCGACTCCACCGGGACCTGTGAGCGTGAGCAACCGCGTCTCCGGCTGATAGAGGAGACCGCGCGCGGTGACGACCTCACGTGCGCGACCGATGAGGGGCGTCGTCTGGACCGGGAGATTGTTGGGGAAGCTCTCGAGCGTTCGGAGGGCGGGAAAATCGAGCGGCAGGCCGGGCACGATGAGCTGGAAAACGCGCTCCGGCCGCTGCAAGTCCTTGAGGCGGTGCTCGCCGAGGTCGCGCAGATCCGTGGCGGCCGGGAGTGTCTCCCGTACCAGCTCGGCGGTGGTCGACGAGAGGAGCACCTGTCCCCCGTGACCGGCGTTCATGAGTCGGCCACAGCGATAGAGAGCAGGGCCGAAGTAGTGGTCGCCCTGCAGCTCGGCCTCCCCTGTGTGCAGTCCTATCCGGACTTTGAGTGGCCCCACTTCTCCCCAGGACGCTTCGTGAAGGTTATGCTGTGCTCTCAGCGCCGCCCCGACGGCGTCCCGCGGAGACGCAAACGCGGCATACACTCCGTCGCCCAGCGTCTCGAAGACCGCGCCGCCGTTCTGCTCGATCGCGTCTCGGAGAATTGCGTGATGTTGGCCGATGGCGTTGCGAAAGGCCTCAGGATGCCGTTCCAGGAGGCGCGTCGATCCCTCGACGTCCGTGAACCAGAAAGTCACCGTGCCCGACGGCAGTGTCGGCATCGTCGCGGTCAGGCGGAGCTGTCGAAGGTCAGCATCCCGTGCTCGGGAGTATACGGAACTGGGTCGTCACGCGCTCAGCGGCCGCCAGTCTGCTGCGGGTCGAGCCAGTCGCGGACGCCGTCGGCCAGCATGTTGAAGCCCAGGACGGCGGCGAGGATCGAAAGGGCCGCCTCCAGAGCGTAGGCAACATCAAGGCCCTTATCGGTGCGCCGAAAGCGATACGCGGCACGGGTGGGGGTGGGAAGGCGAAGGGAGACGGCCCCGGGGGCGGGTGAAGCGTCGATGCCCGAGCGAGAAGAACTGTGAAGAGCCGCCGTGATATGGTGGGCGCGATGCGATCGCGCTGGAACGACGCCGAGGCCGCCGCGCTGGAAGGCGTCGACCTTCTCGTCTACGCCTCCCGCCTGGTCGGTGCCGAGAGCTCGCTGGTCGTCTGGGGCGGCGGCAACACTTCCGTGAAGGTCACCGAGCGCGATCACCGCGGCCGGGAGATCCCCGTGCTGCGCGTGAAGGGCAGCGGCTCCGACCTCAAGTCGATCCAGCGCAAGGACTTTCCCGGCGTGCGCATGGACGACATCCGGGCCCTGCTCGAGCGGCAGGACATGGGCGACGAGGAGATGGTCGCCTACCTCGCCCACGCGCTGCAAGATCCCGGGGGTGTGCGGCCGTCGATCGAGACGCTGCTGCACGGCTTCGTCGACGCCTACGCCGTCGTGCACACCCACGCCGACGCCATCGTATCGCTGACCAACAACGATCGCGCGGCCGACGGGCTGGCGGCCGTGTACGGCAAGGACGTCATCGCCCTCGACTACCGCCGGCCCGGCTTCAGAATCTCGCGCGAGGTCGCCGACGCCATCGCCGCCAACCCCCAGGCCAAGGCGCTGCTTCTGTCCAAGCACGGCACCATCACCTGGGGCGCGACGGTGCGCGAGGCCTACGAGGGCACGATCGCGCTGATCACGCGCGCGGAGGAGGCCATCGCGGACCGCGCGCGGGGCCGCCGGGTGTTCGGTGGGCCGCGGGTGCCGGTGCTGGAGCCGCCCGCCCGGCGCGCCGCCGCGCTCGACCTGCTGCCGCGCCTGCGCGGGAGCCTGTCGCGCGAGCGCCGCGTGGTCGTGGCGTTCGACGACACACCGGCGGTGACCGAGTTCGCCTCCTCGGCCGACGCGCCCACTGCCAGCCAGGTGGGCCCCGCCACGCCCGATCACACGATCTACACCAAGCGGCTGCCGTGCTTCGTGCCGCTCGAGTCCGCCGCCGACCCCGCCGCCACCTGGGCGGCCACCGAGCGGGCGGTGGAGGCGTTCGTGCGCGACTATACCGCGTACGTCGACGCCCACCGTGGCCCCGGCGTCGAGCTGCTCGACCCTCGGCCGCGCGTGGTGCTGGTGCCCGGCCTCGGCATGTTCACGGCCGGGCGTGACGCCCGCACCGCCGGGATCGTCGACGACATCTACCGCCACACGATCGACGTCATCGGTCACGCCTCGGCGTTCGGTCGCTACGTCTCGCTGTCGGCGAAGGACGCCTTCGACGTCGAGTACTGGCCGCTCGAGCTCTACAAGCTCACGCTGGCGCCGCCCGAGAAGGAGCTGGCCCGGCGCATCGCCCTCGTCACCGGCGGCGGCTCCGGCATCGGCCGCGCGGTGGCGCAACGGCTGGCCGCCGAGGGCGCGCACGTGGCCGTCGCCGACATCGACGCCGACTCGGCCCGGCGCGTGGCCGACGAGGTGACGAAGGCCGTGGGCGGCGGGCGCGCGCTCGGTCTGGCGATGGACGTGACCAGCGAGGCCTCGGTACGCTCGGCCTTCGAGCAGACGGTGCTGGCGTGGGGCGGCCTCGACATGCTGGTCTCCAACGCCGGCATCGCGCACTCCTCCCCGGTCGATCGCATGGCGCTGGCCGACTGGGAGCGCTCGTTCGCGGTGAACTCGACCGGCCACTTCCTGGTCGCGCGCGAGGCCATGCGCGTGCTGATCCGCCAGGGCCTCGGCGGCGCGCTCGTGTTCGTCGCCACCAAGAACGTGATGTCGCCGGGCAAGGACTTCGCCGCGTACTCCGCGGCCAAGGCGGCCGAGGCCCAGCTGGCCAAGGTGCTGGCGCTGGAGGGCGCGCCGCACGGGATCCGCTCCAACATCGTGAACCCCGACGCGATCTTCCAGGACTCCAAGCTCTGGTCCGAGGAGATCCGGCGCGAGCGGGCCGCGGCCCAGGGCATCGCGGTCGAGCAGCTCGAGGACTTCTACCGCAAGCGCAACCTGCTCGGCGCCCGCATCCTCCCCGAGGACGTCGCCCAGGCGGTGCTGTTCCTCGGCTCCGATCGCTCGGCCAAGACCACCGGCTGCACGCTCACGGTGGACGGCGGCGTCAAGGACGCGTTCCCGCGATGACGCCGGGCTTCGGCGTATCGCTGTCGCTCAAGCCGCCGGCCGAGCAGTTCGACCTGGTCCGGCGCGTCGAGGCGCTGGGCTTCGAGTCGGTGTGGACGGGCGATCACGTGTCGTTCCACGGGCCGATCCACGAGTCGCTCACGCTGCTCGCGACCTACGTGCCCATCACCAGCCGCATCCGTCTGGGCACCGCCGTCTACCTGCTGGCGCTGCGCGCCCCGGCCATCGCGGCCAAGGCGACGGCGACGCTCGACGCGCTGTCCGGGGGCCGGCTGATCTTCGGCGTCGGCGTCGGTGGCGAGAACCCCAAGGAGTTCGAGCTGTGCGGGGTGCCCCACCGCGAGCGCGGCGCCCGCGTCACCGAGGGCATCGACGTCGTGCGGACGCTCTGGCGCGACAGCCCGGCCAGTTTCCAGGGGCGCTTCACGCAGTTCGACAACGTCTCGATCGATCCCAGGCCGGTGCAGCGCCCGGGCCCGCCGATCTGGATCGGCGGCCGCTCCGACGCCGCGCTGGCCCGGGCCGGTCGCCAGGGTGACGGCTGGATGTCCTACGTCGTCCAGCCGGAGCGCTACGCGCAGAGCCTCGACAAGATCCGCGCGGCCGCGCAGGCGGCGGGTCGCGGGCTCGACGGCTTCGCCTTCAGCCACCTGGCCTTCATCACGGTCGGCCGTGACTGGGAGTCGGCCAAGAAGGTGTGGGTCGAGCATCTTTCCAGGCGCTACGCGCAGGACTTCGAGCCGCTGGCGCGCAAGTACGGGATCATCGGCACGCCCGAGCAGTGCGCCGAGCAGCTGGGGCGGTTCACCGCGGCCGGCTGCACCTACATCGTCTTCAATGCCATCGGCGAGCCCCGCGACGAGCGCGAGCAGCTGGAGCGCATCGCCGCCGACATCCTGCCGCTCCTGCGGCGCTAGCAGGTTGCTGAAAAACTCGCAGGCTGCGCAAAAAGGTCCAGATGCGAGGCGGCGCCCGAAGGCCGCACGCGAGGCGTACTCCCTGTACGTTGAGCGTGCGGCCGAGGGCGCCAACGAAGCAGATGGACCTTTTTCAGCAGCCTGCTAGCCCGTGGCCGCCAAGCCCGTCGAGGGCCGGGCGCGCGTGAGGGCGGTGCGCGCGCTGATCCCCGACGTCCTCGAGGCCGACCTGGCGATGGCCGAGCCGCCGGCGCTGACGTTCGAGGCCGGCCAGTGGCTGTCGGTTCCCTTCGGTCCCAAGATCGTGCGCGCGTACTCCATCGCCTCCTCGCCGCGCGCGCCGGCGAGCCTGACCCTCTGCGCCGACGTGGCGCCGGACGGGATCGGCTCGCGCTGGTTCCGCGGCCTGCGGCCCGGCGACGAGGTGGCGTTCAAGGGCCCGCTCGGCGGCTTCGTGTGGAGCGAGGGCGACACGCACCGGCCGCTCTTCGTGGCCGAGGAGATCGGCATCGTCCCCGTCCGCGCCATCGTGACCGAGCTGTGCGTGCGCGACCCTGGGCGTCCGCTCACCCTGGTCTACTGGGCGCGCGACGCCGAGTGGCTCGTCTACGACGCCGAGCTCCGCGCGCTCGCGCGGGCCCAGCCGGCCTTCGCGTATCATCCGATCGTGCGCGACGGTCCCGTCGGGGCGGGCTCGCGCGGCGAGGGGGCCGCACCGATCGTCGAGCGGCTGGTGACCGACGTGACCGGCCTGCTCGCCTACGTGGCCGGCGGCGCGGCGACGATCGCCCGGGTGCGCGAGGTGCTGATGGCCAAGGGCCTCGAGCGCAAGGCGGTGAAGTGGGAGAAGTTCTGGTAGCGAAAGGCGGCGCGGCATGATCAGGGCACTCGTGCTCGCGGTTCTCCTGGGACTCGCGTGGGCCGCGACCGCCGCGGCAGACCTGCAGGGCGTGGGCACCGAGGCGGCCGTGGGACCCAACGGCACCGGCGAGGCGTGCCGGCTGCGCGTCGTCCAGGACGAGCCGGGGCGAGGCTCGCAGCGCCTGAACTTCTACTGCGACGGCTGGAGCGTGCCCAGCGGCGTCCTGTTCCGCTTCCGCGTGAGCCAGGACTTCACGCCCGAGAAGATCCTCACCGACAGCACGTTCCAGCGCGCCTACGAGACACGGCTGGGCGGCTGCGGCGTCGTCGAGGCCACGACGCTCGCCGACGGCACCGCGGGCGCGATCAGACAGTGCAGTCGGCTCGAGGGCGGCTGGCCGGTGGTCGTGCTCGGCGCCGTCGCCGGCGGGCGCGGGTTCGCGCTGGAGACGTTTCCGACCAACGTGCGCCTGCTCGAGTCGGCGCTCGCCGTGTTCCAGGGCAAGGCGCTGCCCGGGGCGGGACGCCAGGGCAGCCAGTCGGCTGCCATCTTGCGGGCCGAGACCATCGTCGGAGCGTCCGGCAAGCTCGTCGGCATCCAGGACATCGGCGCCGCCGAGGCGCTGTGGCGCCTGGGCCGGTTGCAGTACCGCTCCGGCAGCTACGCGGCCAGCGAGTCGACGTTCGTGCGGCTGCTGGAGATCCACGAGCGGGTGCTCGGCGTCGACAAGCCGGGCGTGGCGGCCATCCTCAACGAGCTGGCCCTGGTCGTCGGGCACCAGGAGCGTTACCCCGAGGCCGACCGTGTCTTCGCGCGGGCGGAGGCGGCGGCGCAGTCCTCGCTGGCCGACGAGCAGATCACCCTCTTCGGCTACCGCGCCTCCGTGTATCGCGACCACAAGCCGGCGGAGGCCCTGGTGTGGGCGGAGCGGGCCGTGAAGCTCGGCGAGCGCTACCCGGACACCTCGCGCGGCCGGCCCTACACCGTGGGCATGTACGCCGTCTGCCTGCGGAACAACAAGCGCCTCGCGGAGGCCGAGCTGCAGGCCGCCGACTCGCTGCGGATGGCCAGCCTGGCCGGCAGTGACCCTCAATGGCGTCTGTGGTGGGTCGGCGAGATGCACACGCTGCTCGGTCGGGTCTACCGGGACCAGGGCAAGTTCGCCGAGGCCCGGCGCGAGTACGAGCAAGGACTCGCCCGGCGCGAGCTGCTGTTCGGCGAGTCGGCGCCCCGGACCATCGAGGCCCACGCGAACCTCGGCATCAACGAGCATGTCGCCGGCGATCTCGACGCCGCCCTCAGGCACTTCCGTCGGGCGGCCGAGCTGCAGGTGAAGCACCGGAGCGCCCTGGAGGGCGCCCGGCTGCCGACGGTGCTGCCGTATCTCGACGCGCTCGCCCGGGCCGCGAGCGAGCGTCCGGCCGAGCGGGCCGCACTGGTGGCCGAGCTCTTCACGGCGATCCAGATCCCGCGCGGGAACGAGACGGCCAAGGCCCTGCGCGCGATGTCGGCCCGGGTCGGCAGCGGCGACGCCAGGCTCGCCGCGCTCAGCCGTGAGCTGCAGGACGCCGGGCGACGGCGGAACGCCGCGCGCGCCGCCCTCGCCGAGGAGTCGATCAAGCCGGCCGACCAGCGCGAGGCGAAGGAGGACGATCTCAAGCGGCAGCTGCGCGAGGCCGAAGACAAGATCGACGCGCTCGAGAATCAGCTGCAGGCGCAGTTCCCGCGCTACGCCAGCCTGACGGCCGAGCGACCGCTGGCGGCCGACGAGATCCAGAAGCTGCTCCGGCCCGACGAGGCGCTGGTGGCGATGCTGCCGGGCAACAACGCCACCGCCGTCGTGCTCGTGCGTCGCGAGGGCGTGCACCTGCACCGAGCCCGGATCGGGCGCAACGGGCTCGACACCGAGATCAAGGCGCTGCGGGCCAGCCTGGACCTGTCCTCCGGCGAGGAGCGCGTGTTCGACGTGCCGCGGGCGCGCAACCTGTACGGCACGCTGTTCGGCCCCCTCGACGGCATGCTGGCCGGCGTCCGCCACCTGCTGATCGTCCCGGCCGGGCCGCTGCTGTCGTTCCCGATCGGCGTGCTGGTGACCAATGCCCTTCCGGACGGCAGCGAGCCCGCGCGGGTCGCGTTCCTGGCCAATCGACTGGCCATCAGCGTGCTGCCGTCGGTGGCCGCGCTGCGCGAGCTGCGCGCGGTGGCCGCGCGCTCGAGGGCGCCGCAGCCCTTCATCGGCTTCGGCGACCCGGCCTTCAACGGCGGCCCCCGGGACCGGCGCAACGTCTCCGACGTCGCCAACCTCTGCCGGCAGGGCGAGGCGCTCGATCCGGCGCTGCTGCGGGCGCTGCCGCGGCTGCGCGAGTCGGGGGACGAGGTCAGGCGCATCGCCGCCGCGCTGGGGGCGGGCAGCGACGGCGTCGTGCTCGGCGCCGACGCGACCGAGCGCCGCGTGCGCCAGACGGATCTCTCGCGCTATCGGGTCGTGGAGTTCGCGACCCACGGTCTGCTGCCCGGCGAGCTGCGCTGCCAGGCCGAGCCCGCACTGGCGCTGACGCCGCCGGCGACCCCGACGAAGGAGGAGGACGGCCTGCTCGACGCCAGCGAGATCGCCACGCTCAAGCTCGACGCCGACTGGGTGGTGCTGTCGGCGTGCAACACGGCCGGCCCGGACGGCACGCTGGGCGGCGAGAGCCTCTCGGGTCTCACGCGCGCGTTCTTCTATGCCGGCGCCCGCGCGCTGCTGGTCTCGCACTGGGCGGTCGCCTCGGGGCCGACCGTCGACCTCACCACCGCGATGTTCGACGTCTACGCGCGCGAGCCCGGGCTCGGCAAGGCGGAGGCGCTGCGGCGGGCCCAGGCGGCCGTGAGAGCCAAGCCGGACACCGCGCACCCGTTCTTCTGGGCGCCCTTCGTGCTGGTCGGCGACGGCGGCACGCCCTGATGGGGGACTTCACGGGGGGCGGGCTCGTCGCCCGCGTGTACCGGTCACGTGTCCATGGCCGTCTGATGCGTGTCGCGCGCGTGGTGATGGCGGCGGCCGGCTCCGGGGGCGCGGAGCCCCTCGGCGCGCCGCGATGGCTCGCCTGTCGCCGTAACTCGCTCCGGGCTCGGCTCGCGCGGGCCCCCCATCCCCCAGAGGGGGCTGGGGCGAGGCCAGTCGATTCGTGGGCGGCGCGCTCGCCGCGCCCTCGGCTCGAACGGCGACAACGGCTCGTCATCGAGCGGCGCGCCGAGGGGCTCCGTGCCCCCGGAGCCGGCCGCCGCCATCACCACGGCGGGTGACGGACACCAGACTGAAGATCACATTTCTGGCTCCACACGTGCGCATCGCGGGTGGGGTGCGCGCGATCTTGACGTACGCCGATCGACTGGCGGCGCGCGGGCACGAGGTGACGCTCGTCGTGCCGGCCGGCGGGCGGGTGGCGGCGGCGTGGCGGAGCGCGCGTGGCGTCGGGCCGGACTGGGTCGCGGGGTTTCGGGCGCGGCTGCGGTGGGTCGGGCGGTGGTCGGCGGAGGCGTTGCCCGACGGTGACGTGATCGTCGCCACGGCGTGGCAGTCGGCGCCGGTCGTCGCGGCGGCGCCGGTCCGGTGCGGGGCGAAGGTCTATCTCGTGCAGCACTACGAGAGCCTCTATCACGGCGACCCGGCGACCGTCGACGCGACGTATCGACTGCCGCTGCGCAAGATCGTGATCTCGACGTGGCTGCGCGACGTCATGCGGGAGCGGTTCGACAGCGCGGCCGAGGTCGTGGTGACGCCGGTCGATCGCGGGCTCTTCCATCGCGTGCCGGTCGCGGTGACGACCTCCCGGCCGCGCGTGCTGATGCTCCATCACGAATACCCGTGGAAGGGCGTGGCCGACGGGCTGGCGGCGGTGGCGCGCGTCAAGGCGCGCGTGCCGGCGCTGCGCCTGGTGGGCTTCGGCGTGAAGCCGCCGCGTCAGGGAATGCCGTACGACGAGTTCCACGCCAACCCGCACCAGGACGCGCTGGCCGCGCTCTACAGCGGCTGCGACATCTATCTGTGCCCGTCGTGGGACGAGGGGCTCGGCATGCCGCCGATGGAGGCGATGGCGTGCGGCGCGGCGCTCGTGACCTACGACAACGGGGGCTGTCGGGACTACGCGCGGGACGGCGAGACCGCGCTGGTGGCACCCCGGCGCGACGTGGAGGCTCTGGCCGAGCGCCTGGCCCGGCTCGCGACCGACGGCGCGCTGCGGGCATGCCTGGCCGCCGCCGGGACGGCGCTGGTCACGACCGCGTTCGACTGGGATCGGGCGGTGGCGCGGCTGGAAGACGTATTTCGGGGAACTCGCGCTGGTGCTGATCGAGCTTGATGGCGAGCACGTCGATCTCGCGCTCGAGCTCGGAGAGCCGGTGCGCCAGGCGATCGCGCTCCTCGCGGAAGGACTTGGCCAGCGACACCACGGCTTCGATGAGCCGTTCCTCGCGGGCGTCGGTCGGCGGGATGTGGGTCATCGGCGTCCTCCGGCGATGGTCGCGGCCCAGGCAGCAAGTCGGATGCCGACCGCCGCGTCGTCGGGGCGCGCACTTGGCGCGCGGGGCGTGTCGCCGACCTGACAGCGTGACGTCGGCGACGTTCGGACGCGCGTGTCCGGGCCAGCGTGGCACGCACTCCAGCGCCCTGCTAGAATCACCTGCGGCATGCCGATCTACGAATACGAGTGCGGCGCCTGCCGGCGTCGCGTCAGCCTGCTCGTCCGCAGCTTCTCGGCGGCCGCCTCGGCGGCATGCCCGCGCTGCGGAGGTACCGGCCTGACTCGCCTCATGTCGCGATTTTCGACGGTCAAGAGCGAGGATGCGCGCCTGGAGTCCCTGGCCGACTCCGCCTCCTACGGTGATCTGGACGAAAACGATCCGACCAGCGTCGCCCGGTTCATGAAGAAGATGGGCCGGGAGTTCGGGGACGACCTGGGCGACGATTTCGAGTCGGCCATGGACGAGACGATGGCCGAGGGCGAGGGCGAGGCCGGCGCGGAAGGGACGGGCGAGGGGGGCGCGGAATCGGTCGACACCGGCGGCGGATCAGAACTCCAGGCCCCGTGAAGATCGACGTCCACGACAGCCTGGAGGCGGTCGGACCCGACGCCTGGGACGCGTTGCATGCCGAGTCCCGGCTGCGCTCGCCGTTCCTCGCCTGGACGTGGCAGCGCGAATGGATTGCGGTCTTCGGCGAGGGCCGGCGCCTGGAGCTGCGCCGTGCGCTCGACGACAGCGGGCGCCTCGTGGCCCTCCTGCCGCTGGTCGAGATCGCCCCGGATCGCTGGCTGCTCGCCGGCGGCGCCGACGTGTCCGACTACCTCGACCTGCTGGTCGCGCGAGACCGCGAGCAGGAGGCGTGGACCGCCCTGCTCGCGGCCCGGGCCGCCGACCCGGCCGTCTGGGAGCTGCACGCCGTGCCCGCGGACTCGCCCACGGTCACCGCGCTGCCGGCGCTGGCGGCCGCCGCCGGGCTCGAGGTGAGCGCGCCCGTCGAGGAGCGATGTCCCATCCTGGAGCTGCCCGAATCCTGGGACGCGCTCCTCGCCTCGCTCTCCGGCAAGCACCGTCACGAGATCAGCCGCAAGCTCCGGCGCTTCGAGCGTGAAGCCCCCGAGGGTCACGTGAGCTGGGAGACCACGCCGGCCGGCATCGAGACCCGCCTCGACGAGTTCCTCGCGCTCCATCGCCGCTCCCGCGAGGGCAAGGC
The DNA here is from genome assembly GCA_041499965.1 of Methylomirabilia bacterium. Classification (GTDB taxonomy): domain Bacteria; phylum Methylomirabilota; class Methylomirabilia; order Rokubacteriales; family CSP1-6; genus AR5. Next base: position 45,770 of record JBGQLG010000012.1, on the reverse strand, counting down.
CAAGTTCATGGACGCGCGGATGGAGCGGTTCTTCCGCCGCGCGATCGTGGCGCGGGCCGCGAACGGCGGCGCCCGGCTGGCGTTCCTCGACCTGCCCGAGGGGCCCATCGCGTCGTTCGTGACACTGGAGTGGGAGGGCACCGTCGGGCTCTACAACTCCGGCTTCCATCCGGACCAGGCGGCGCTGTCGCCCGGCCTCGTGCTGCTGGCCCACGTCATCCGCGACGCCATCGAGCGTGGGCGCCGGCGCTTCGACTTCCTGCGCGGCGAGGAGCGTTACAAGTTCGAGTTCGGGCCGACGCCGGTGCCCGTGCACGCCGTCACCATCGGGAGCCGCGCGTGAGCCTGCGCGTGGCCGTCCTCAGCGTGCACACCTGTCCGCTCGCCGTGCTGGGCGGCAAGGAGACGGGCGGCATGAACGTGTACGTGCGCGAGCTGGCCCGCGAGCTGGCGCGCATGCACGTGCAGGCCGACGTCTTCACGCGCTCGCAGAATCCGTCCATCCCGCGCGTGAGCATGCTCGGCGACGGCGTGCGGGTCGTCCACCTGCCGGCCGGCCCCGAGGCTCCGATGGCGCGCGAGAAGGTCTACGACCACCTCGACGAGTTCGTCGACGGCGTCGAGGCGTTCCGCATCGGCCACGGCGTGGAGTACGACCTGATCCACGCGCACTACTGGCTGTCGGGCGTGGTCGGGCTGTCGCTGCGCGAGCGATGGGGCGTGCCGCTGGTGCAGATGTTCCACACGCTGGGCCGGCTCAAGAACGACGCGACCCGCAACGGCGCCGACCGTGAGCCCGAGCTGCGCCTGGCCGAGGAGGCGCGCATCGTCGGCGCCGCCGACCGGATCGTGGCGGCCACGGTCGTTGAGCGCGCCCACCTGGTCAGGCACTACGGCGCCGATGCCGCCCGCATCGCCGTGATCCCGTGCGGCGTCGACACCGAGCTGTTCGCGCCCGGTGACCAGGAGGCGGCGCGGGCGGCGCTCGGACTCGACGACCGGCCGCGCCTGCTCTACGTGGGGCGCCTGGCCCCGATCAAGGGGCTGGAGACGCTGCTGGATAGCATGGCGCGGCTGCGCGCGGCCGGCAGCCGGGCCCAGCTCTGCATCGTCGGCGGCGACGCCGACGAGAACCTCGACGGCCACGAGGGCGAGCTGCGCGCGCGCTTGCGCCGGCTCGACCTGCGCGACTCCGTCACCTTCGTGGGCGCCCAGCCCCAGGAGCGGCTGCGCACCTGGTACGTGGCGGCCGACGCCACCGTGCTGCCCTCGTACTACGAGTCGTTCGGCATGGTGGCGCTGGAGGCGATGGCCTGCGGCAGCCCGGTCGTCGCCTCGCGCGTGGGCGGGCTGCAGACGACCGTGCGCGACCGCGTCACCGGCCTGCTCGTGCCGGACCACGATCCGGCCGCGCTGGCCGACACGCTGGCCCGCGTGCTCGACGACGCCGACCTGCGCTGGCGCCTGGGCCGCGAGGGCGTGCGGTGGGCGGCCCAGCATCGCTGGCCGTGCGTTGCGGAGGCCGTCTGCCGCGAGTACGCGGCCCTCGTCGAGCGCGCCCTCTCGCACCTCGACGCTGGACGATGTAAATAGCTCGAAAGGGGGGCTTTGCCCCCCTTTCGACGGTCGTCGCACGCCTGTACGGCGTGCTCCGCCCTGCATCCCCCCAGAAATCGGATTGCGCCGGCGGAGCCGGCGCTCGGAGCCAGAACCAGGATTGCGCGCGCAAAGCCCGCGCTCGGAACGCGTGACGAGGCGCTCGGAGTGGGCGACGAGGCGTGCTCGGGGGGCGGCGGCGGGGCGTGTGCTAAACTCCGCGAGCCGTGGGCAAACTCCTCGAGGTCAAGAATCTGCAGACGCACTTCTTGACGCGGGGCGGCGTGGTGCGCGCGGTGGATGGGGTGTCGTGGGACGTCGAAGAGGGCGAGACGGTCGCGCTCGTCGGCGAGTCGGGGTGCGGCAAGTCGGTCACCGCGCTCAGCATCATGCGGTTGGTGGCGCCGCCGGCCGGACAGATCGTCGGTGGGCAGATCATCTTCAAGGGGCGCGACCTGCTGACGCTGGGCGAGGAGGAGATGCGGCGCGTGCGGGGCCGCGAGATCGGCATGATCTTCCAGGAGCCGATGACCTCGCTCAACCCCGTGCTGACCATCGGCCGTCAGCTCACCGAGGGGCTCGAGATCCACCTGGGAATGTCGGGCGACGACGCCAAGCGGCGGGCCGCGGAGCTGCTGGGCATGGTGGGCATTCCGGACGGCGCGCGGCGCCTGGTCCAGTATCCGCACCAGTTCAGCGGCGGCATGCGACAGCGGATGATGATCGCCATGGCCCTGGCCTGCGGCCCCCCGCTGGTGCTGGCCGACGAGCCCACGACCGCGCTGGACGTGACGATCCAGGCCCAGATCCTCGAGCTGATGAAGGACCTCGCGCGGCGGCTGGGCGTGGCGATGCTGATCATCACGCACAACCTCGGCGTCGTCGCGCGCTACGCCGACCGCGTGAACGTCATGTACGCGGGCCGGATCATCGAGCGGGGGACCGCGCGCCAGGTGTACGGCAACCCGCGACATCCCTACACGCTCGGCCTGCTGCGCTCGGTGCCGCGCCTGGACGAGCCGCGCCGCGCCCGGCTGGCGCCCATCGAGGGACAGCCGCCCGACCTCACGCGACTGCCGCTCGGCTGCGCGTTCGCGCCGCGGTGCGCGTTCCGAGTGGAGCGCTGCGCGCACGAGATCCCCCAGCTGGAGCCGGTGAACGGCGACGGCCACGTGAGCGCGTGCTGGGAGTCGTCGCGCCTGCCGCGAGCGTATGAGCCCACGCGCTGAGGGCGCCACCGCGGCCGCCGGGGGTCACGCCGGCCCGGACGACGCCCTCCTCGAGGTGCGCCATCTCGTCAAGCACTTCAGCGTCGGCGGCGGCATGTTCGGCGGCCGCGCCGGCACCGTGCGGGCGGTCGACGGCGTCAGCTTCGCGCTGCGGCGGGGCGAGACGCTCGGCCTCGTGGGGGAGTCGGGGTGCGGCAAGACCACGACGGGCCGCTGCATCCTGCAGCTCGAACGGCCGACCAGCGGGCAGGTGATCTTCGAGGGCCGCGATCTCGGTGGGCTGTCCGACGCCGAGCTGCGGCCGATGCGGCGGCGCATGCAGGTGATCTTCCAGGACCCCTACGCGTCGCTGAACCCGCGCATGACGGTCGGGCAGATCCTGGCCGAGCCGCTGGCCGTCCACGGCGTCGTGCCGGAGCGCCAGAGGCGCCGGGAGCGCGTGCGCGACCTGCTCGCGCGGGTGGGGCTGCTGCCGCAGCACGCCGATCGCTATCCGCACCAGATGTCCGGCGGCCAGCGCCAGCGCGTGGGCATCGCCCGCGCGCTGGCCGTCGAGCCGTCGCTCATCGTGTGCGACGAGCCGGTGTCGGCCCTCGACGTGTCGATCCAGGCGCAGATCATCAACCTGCTCGAGGACTTGCAGTCCGAGCTGGGGCTCACGTACCTGTTCATCGCCCACGATCTGGCCGTCGTCCGCCACATTTCCGACCGGGTCGCCGTGATGTATCTGGGCAAGATCGTCGAGATCACCGACCGCCGTGAGCTGTACGAGAACCCGCTGCACCCGTACACGCAAGCGCTCCTGGCGGCCGTCCCCATCCCCGATCCGGTCCTCGAGGCCCAGCGCCCCCGCCCGGTCCTGATCGGCGAGGTGCCCAGCCCGCTCAATCCACCGTCGGGGTGCGTCTTCCACCCGCGCTGCCCGATCGCCGTCGATCGGTGCCGGGCGGAGGTCCCGCCCTTGCGAGAGGTCAGCCCCGGACACTGGGTCGCCTGTGTGCTGGCTTGACAGCGTGGTCGGACCGCGGGTACGTTGCCTGAAACCTTTTGAAGTTGCGGCTCGTTTGACTCCTAAAATCGTCCGGCTCTGCCCGCCCGGGCCGAGTCGTGACCGGAGGTGGCGAATGCGTCGTACCGCCCTCGTCTCGATGCTCCTCGTCGTCGCCCTGCTGGTGGTCGGCGTCCTGCCGGCGCCGGCACAGGACAAGCCGCGGCCTGGCGGCGAGCTGGTCTTCGTCGTCCCCTCGGAGCCGCCGTCCTACGACGGCCACCGGGAGGAGACGTTCGGCGTCACCCATCCCATCGCGCCCCACTACAACACCCTGCTGCGCGTGGACCCCTTCGACAAGACGGGGACCAAGCCGGTCGGTGACCTGGCCGAGTCGTGGGCGGTGTCCAAGGATCAGCTGACCTACACCTTCAAGATCCGCAAGGGCGTGAAGTTCCACGACGGCAGCGAGCTGACGTCGAAGGACATCAAGGCCTCCTACGACAAGATCCTGCACCCGCCGGCCGGCGTGCAGTCGCTGCGCAAGGAAGCCTACGCGGCCATCGCCTCGATCGACACGCCGGATCCGAGCACGTTCGTCGTCAAGCTGAAGTACCCGGAGTCCTCCATCCTCCTGAACCTCGCCTCGCCCTGGAACTTCATCTACAAGGCCGACCTCCTGGCCAAGGATCCGCACTGGTACGAGACCCACATCATGGGCACCGGCCCCTTCAAGTTCGTCGAGCACGTGAAGGGCTCCCACTGGGTGGGCAAGAAGAACCCCGACTACTGGGACAAGGGCAAGCCCTATCTCGACGGCTACCGCGCGATCTTCATCAGCAGCTCCGCCGCCCAGGTGGCGGCGGTCCGGGGCGAGCGCGTCATGATCCAGTTCCGCGGCTTCAGCCCGCCCGAGCGCGATCAGCTCGTGCAGGCCCTGGGGCCGAAGATCACGGTGCAGGAGAGCCCCTGGGACTGCCTGAACTTCGTCTCCATGCACCACGACAAGAAGCCCTTCGACGACAAGCGCGTGCGCCGCGCGCTGAGCCTGGCCCTGGATCGCTACGAAGGGTCCAGGGCGCTGTCGAAGATCACGCTGGTCAAGGACGTGGGCGGCATCCAGGTGCCGGGCACGCCGTGGGCCACGCCTCCCGCCGAGCTGGAGAAACTGGCCGGGTACGGCCACGACATCGCCAAGAACCGGGCCGAGGCCAAGCGGCTGTTGAAAGAAGCGGGGGTTCCCGACGGCTTCGCCTTCACGTTCAAGAACCGCGCGATCCCGCATCCCTACGAGCCGCTGGGCATCTGGCTCATCGACCAGTGGCGGCAGATCGGCCTCAACGTGAAGATGGAGATGATCGAGGCGAGCTCCTACTACTCGATGCTCAAGCGGGGCGACTTCGAGGTCACGATGGACTTCCAGTGCGGCTTCATCGTGGAGCCCGACCTCGACCTGCCGCGCTTCCTCAGCACCTCCGAGGCCAACTACGGCAAGCACAAGGACACGGTCATCGACGACCTGTTCAGCCGGCAGGGGCGGGCCACCGACCCCGAGGAGCGCAAGAAGCTCCTGCGCCAGCTCGAGAAGCGGCTGCTCGACGACGAGGCCCACGTGATCTACACGCTGCAGTGGCACCGCATCATCCCGCACAACGCCAGGGTGCACGGCTGGACGATCACGCCGAGCCACTACCTGAACAACCAGCTCGACACCGTGTGGCTGTCCGAATAGCGTGCACAAGTACCTGGTCAAGCGCTTCCTGCTGATGCTGCCCACCCTGTTCGGGGTGGCCCTGGTGACGTTCCTGCTCATCCGGGTCATCCCGGGCGACGTGGTGGAGCTGCGGTACTCGGGCGATCGCGGCGCGGTGTCCCAGCAGGTCATCGACCAGGAGCGGGCCCGCATCGGCCTCGACAAGCCCGTCTGGCATCAGTTCGGCACCTGGATCTTCGGGGTGCTGCGCCTGGACTTCGGCACCTCGATGTGGACGGGCGCGCCCATCTGGGAGGAGATCAAGCTGCGGTTCGTGCTGTCGCTGCAGCTGGCGGTGATGGCCACGGTCGTGGCGGTGCTGCTGGCCATCCCCCTCGGCGTGCTGTCCGCGCTCAAGCAGGACACCTGGATCGACTACAGCGTGCGGCTCTTCTCCATCGCCGGGCTGGCCATGCCCTCGTTCTGGCTCGGCATCGTGATGATCCTGATCATGCTGGTCGCCTTCAAGTGGCTGCCGCCCATGGTCTACACCCCGTTCTGGGTCAATCCCGTGCAGAACCTCGCCCAGCTCATCTGGCCGGCGCTGGCCGTGGGCTACCGCTACTCGGCGGTGGCCACGCGCATGACCCGCTCGGCCATGCTGGAGGTGCTGCGCGAGGACTACATCCGCACCGCCCGCGCCAAGGGCCTCATGCAGAAGCTGATCCTGTCGCGCCACGCGCTGAAGAACGCCATGTTGCCCGTGCTCACCGTGGTCGCGCTGGAGTTCGCGTTCCTGATCGGCGGCCTCGTGGTCACCGAGCAGGTGTTCAACCTCAACGGCATCGGCATGCTGTTCGTGCAGGCGGTCGCCCACCGCGACTACACCTTGCTGCAGGCGCTGATCATGCTGGTGGCGGGCGCCTTCATCATCGTGAACTTCCTGATGGACGTGACCTACGCGTGGCTCGATCCCCGCATCCGCTACCGGTGACGAGGACGCCATGGCGCTGAACCCGCCGATCGATCGCGCGCTCGACGTGGAGGTGCAGCAGGCCCGGGCCCGCTGGATCGAGGTCGTCCGGGACTTCTGCGTGCACCGCACGCTGGGGGCGGTCGGCGCGGCCATCATCCTCCTGATGCTCGTGGTGGCGATCCTGGCCCCGCTCATCGCCCGCTACGATCCGGTGGTGAACGACTTCGGGGCCATGCTGGCGCCGCCCTCGCGCGCGCACTGGCTCGGCACCGACGCCTTCGGCCGCGACGTGCTGTCGCGGCTGATCTACGGCTCCCGCACGGCGCTGCTGGTGGGCTTCGGCGCCTCCGTGCTCGGCGCCACCCTCGGCGCCGTCCTCGGCGTGGCCAGCGCCTACTTCGCGGGCCGCGTCGATCTCTACCTGCAGCGGGTGATGGACGTCTTCCTGTCCTTCCCGCTCATCATCCTGGCCCTGGCGCTGGTGGCGATCCTGGGCAACTCGATCCACAATCTCATCCTGGCCATCATGGTCCCGATGATCCCGCGCTCGGCGCTGGTCATCCGCTCTTCCGCGCTGGCCATTCGCGAGATGCCCTACGTCGACGCCGCCCGCGCCGCGGGCTTCGGCCACGGACGCATCATCCTGCGCCACATGCTCCCCAACGTGATGGCGCCCTATCTGATCATGCTGACCGCGTTCCTCGGCCAGGCCATCCTGCTGGAGTCGTCGTTGTCGTTCCTCGGCCTGGGCGTGCAGGAGCCGGTCGCCGCGTGGGGGCTGATGCTGCGCGGCGCCGCGGTGGAGTTCGCGGAGACGGCGCCGTGGATGGCGATCTTCCCGGGGCTGTCGATCAGCCTCTCGGTGTTCGCGTTCAACCTGTTCGGCGATTCGCTGCGCGACGCGCTCGATCCGCGCCTGAAGACCCAGTAGCGCGGCGCGTCAGCCGGACAGCGTGTGACGTCAGCGTCCTTAACGTACCGAAATGCTTGACACCCTCCGGCCGCAGCGTTACAACTGGCGGGTCTGACCAGCACGGGACGGGCGCCGACGGGCGCACGATATCGGGAGGCCCTAGATGCCTTATGTGATCGCTGAGCCATGCATCAACGTCAAGGACAAGGCCTGCGTCGAGGTCTGCCCTGTCGATTGCATTTACGAGGGAGACACGCAGCTCTTCATCCATCCCGACGAGTGCATCGACTGCGGGGCGTGCGAGCCGGTCTGCCCGGTGAAGGCGATCTTCGCCGAGGACGAAGTCCCTGACCAGTGGAAGAGCTTCACGCCGCTGAACAAGAAATTCTTCACGGACAACCCCGGGGCCAAGCCGGCGACCAAGTCGTAGCGGTCGCCGGTCCGCCGTCGCGACGAGGGCCCTCGCCGGAGGGCCCTTCGTTTTGTGCACCGGCGCCACGCGGGCTGGGCAGCCGGGGCCGGCCCGGGGCGTGCGGTGGGCGGAAATCCGTGGCCTTCGGTGGTGGCACATCCGTTGCGATTCCCGGCCCTCGTGATGAACACGATGCCCGCCCCGACCGCCACGGCCCCGCCGCTGCTCCCGCGCCCGATCGGCTATCACGGCGCCGTCTCCGACTTCAAGCGCCGGCTGATCGAGGCGACGCTCCATCAGATGTGTGGCAACCGCACGCACACCGCCCGGGCCCTCGGGCTGCAGCGGACCTACCTGCTGCGGCTCATCCGCGAGCTCGGCGTGGCGGCGCCCCCGCCGCCGGCCCGCCGGAGGATCGAGAGCGGCTGACGAAAACACCCCCTTCCGATGAATAATAGTGGCCGTGCAACGAGTCAGCGTGGCGGGCGTGGCGATGACGCGGATCGGGCGGCGGAGCGAACCGCTGCCCGGGCTCATGGCCGAGGCCGCCCAGGCGGCGCTGGCCGAGGCCGGTCTCGAGCGGCCCGAGGCCATCGTGGTGGCGACGATGAATCCCGAGGAGTTCGTGGGCGACGGCAACTTCGCCTCCCACGTCGCCACCCACATGGGCTTCGCCGACGTTCCGGCGCTCCGCATCGAGACGGCCACCTCGTCCGGCGCGGCGGCGTTCTACATGGGCGTGGCGGAGATCGCCGCCGGCCTGCGCCGCACCGTGCTCGTCGTCGGTGGTGAGAAGATGACGCATCTGCCCACGCCGCGCGTCTCCGAGATCATCGGGCGGTCGATCGATCCCTACGAGCGCACCTACGGCGCCACCATGCCGGCGCTGGCCGGCCTGGTCACCCGCGTGCTGATGACCGTGCAGGGCGTGAGCGCTCGCGAGATCGCCCAGGTGGCGGTGAAGAATCACGCCAACGGCGCCCGCAACCCGTTCGCGCACTTCCAGCAGGCGGTGACGCTCGAGGAGGTGCTGGACAGCCGGATGGTGGCCGATCCGCTCCGGCTCATGCACTGCTGCCCGATCTCCGACGGCGCCGCCGCGGTCGTGCTCACGGCTGAGCCCACCCCGGTGCGGGTGGCCGGCATCGGGCACGGCGCCGACACGCTGGCCGTCCGCCACCGCCGCGAGCTCACCAGCTTCACGGCCACGCGGACGGCCGCCCGCGAGGCGTACGCGATGGCCGGCTTCGGCCCCGAGCGCGTCGACGTGGCCGAGGTGCACGACGCCTTCACGCCGTTCGAGCTGATCTCGCTCGAGGACCTCGGCCTGCTGCCCGCGGGCAAGGCCGGGCGGGCGACCCTCGACGGCGACACCGCGCTGGACGGGCGGCTGCCCATCAACCCGTCCGGCGGGCTCAAGGCCCGCGGCCATCCGCTGGCCGCCACCGGCGTCGCCCAGATCGTCGAGTGCGTCTGGCAGCTGACCGGCCGGGCCACCAATCGCCAGGTCGCCGGCGCCACCTGCGCGCTGGCCCACTCCATCGGCGGGCTGGCCACCAACAACTGGGTCACGCTGCTGGAGCGCGCGTGATCGAGACCATCAAGGCGTCGCGATGCCCGCGCTGCGACATGGTCGTGGCGCCGCCGGCCACGTACTGCCCGCACCACCCGGTGGCGATGACGCCAGCCGACCTGCCCGGCGTCGGCCAGATCGTGACGTTCACCACGCTGCACACGCCCCCGGCGGGATTCCGCTCGCCCCTGCACATCGCCATCGTCGAGCTCGACGGCGGCGGCCGCTTCGTTTGCCACGGGGCCGACACGCGCGGGCTCAAGATCGGAGCGACGGTGGCCATCGAGGCGATCGACGACGTGTACTATTTCTCCCACCTGGGTGCGCTCGAGCGGGCGCGGCTGTTCTGGCGCCGCACCGGCCGGGCCGGCGACCGCGTCAACGCGATCGCCCGCAGCCTGGCCAAGCGGGTGTGGAAGGGGAGGCAACGTGCCGCGAGCTGATCGTCCGCTGTCCGGGGTGCGCGTGCTCGATCTGACGAGGGTGCTGGCCGGGCCGTTCTGCTCGATGATCCTCGGCGACATGGGCGCCGAGGTGATCAAGATCGAGGAGCCCGGCAAGGGCGACGACACCCGCTCGTGGCCCCCGTTCGTGGGCGGCGAGGCGACCTACTTCCTCTCAGTCAACCGCAACAAGCAGAGCCTCACGTTGAATCTCAAGGCGCCCGAGGGCCGGGCCATCCTCACCAAGCTGGTCCGCAAGAGCGACGTCGTGCTCGAGAACTTCCGGACGGGCACGATGGAACGGCTCGGCCTCGGCTACAAGAGCCTGGCCAAGCTCAATCCCCGGCTCGTGTACTGCGCGATCTCGGGCTTCGGCGAGTCGGGACCGGAGGCGGCCCGGGCCGGCTACGACCTGGTCGTGCAGGCCGAGTCCGGGATCATGGACATCACCGGCTTCGAGGACGGTCCGCCGGTGAAGGTGGGGACGTCGATCGCCGACCTCGTGGCCGGCATGTCGGCGGCCCACGGCGTCACGCTGGCGCTGCTGGCCCGCCACCGCACCAAGCGCGGCCAGAAGGTCGAGATCTCCATGCAGGACGCGATGGCCGCCCTGCTCACGTACCAGGCCGGCATCTACTTCGGCACCGGCAGCAAGCCGAGCCGGCGCGGCAACAAGCATCCCTCGATCGTGCCCTACGAGGTGTTCAAGGCGGCCGACGCGTATCTGACCCTGGGCGTCGCCAACAACTCGCTGTGGGAGCGCTGCTGCGCCGCGCTCGAGCATCCCGAGCTCATCAAGGACCCGCGCTACGCCACCGAGACGGCGCGCGTGCAGAACCGCGAGATCCTGGTGCCGCGCCTCAACGAGATCCTCGGCACCCGCTCGGCCGACGACTGGATGAAGCGCTTCGGGGCCGTCGGCGTGCCGGCCGGGCGCATCCGCACGGTGGCCGAGGTGTGCGAGAGCCCCCACCTGAAAGCGCGGGGGATGATCGTCACGCTGCCCCATCCCAAGGTGGGCGACCTGCGCGTGCTGGGCGTGCCGGTGCGCCTGCACGCCACACCCGGCAAGGCGGCCACGCCGCCGCCGCTGCTCGGCCAGCACACCGACAAGGTGCTGCGCGGCGTGCTGGGTCTCAAGCGCGCGGAGGTGGGGCGCCTGCGCACGGCCGGCGTGGTCTAGCCGTGGACCTCACGCCGGTCGCGCTGCCCGGCCGGTGGCTCACGCTTCAGCCGATCGAGGAGCACCACGCGCCCGACATCTTCGCCGCCATGCAGGACGAGGAGGTCTGCCGCTACCTGGCCTGGCCGCCCCCCGTCTCGCTCGACGAAACGCTGGCCCTCGTCCGGGAGGCGCGGGAGCTGATGGCCCGGCGCCAGAGCGTCGTCTTCGCCCAGGTCTGGAACGAGACCGGGCGCGCCATCGGCTCGACCCGGCTGCTCGACGTGCGTCCCGCCGACCGTCAGGTCGAGATCGGCTCGACGTTCCTGGCTCGCGCGTACTGGCGCACGCCGGCCAACACCGAGTCCAAGTATCTGCTGGTGAGCTACGCCTTCGAGCGGCTGGGCTGCGTGCGGGTGGCGCTGAAGACCGACGGGCGCAACGTGCGCTCGCAGGAGGCCATCGCCCGGCTGGGCGCGGTGCGGGAGGGCGTGCTGCGCCAGCACATGAACGTCCGCGGCTATCAGCGCGACACGGTGTACTACTCGATCCTCGCCACCGAGTGGCCGGCCGTGAAGGCGCGGCTCGCCGCCCGGCTCTACGGCGCGGCCGCGGCTACCGCCGGCTGACGAGCACGAGGACGATCCCGCCGACCAGCGCCGCGATGCCGACCGCCGGCGGCAGCGGAATGGTCTTCTCCCGCTTGGCCTCGACCTTGAGCGGGCCGAGGTCGACGACGTTCTCCCGGGTGGTGTACGTGATGCCCTGGTAGGCGAGGGCGACGATGCCGAGGATGATCAGGACGACGCCGATCACGGTGGCAGGTTTCATGCCCTCATAGTACCCGGCCGGGCGATTCTTGACACCCCGGCGACCGGCATCGCATGATGGCGGGACCCTCGACGACTCGGGGGAAGGAGCCTGAGCATGCGCCGGACGATCAGGATTTACGACACGACCCTCCGAGACGGCACCCAGGGCGAGGGCGTGTCCTTCTCGATGGAGGACAAGGTCCGCCTGGCCGGCCGGCTCGACGCCTTCGGCATCCACTACATCGAGGGCGGCTGGCCCGGCTCCAATCCCAAGGACCTGCGCTTCTTCCGGCGCATGCAGGACGTCACCCTCAAGCACGCCAAGCTGGCGGCGTTCTCGATGACCCGGCGGGCGGGCGGTGCGACCGAGTCCGATCCGAACATGCAGGCCATCATCGACTCGGGGGCGCCGGTGGCGACCATCGTGGGCAAGTCGTGGGACTTCCACGTGACCGGCGCGCTGGAGACGACGCTGGCCGAGAACGTGGCGATGATCCACGACTCGATCGCCTGGCTCACGCCGCGGATGGACGAGGTCCTGTTCGACGCCGAGCACTTCTTCGACGGCTTCCGGGCCAACCGCGAGTACGCGCTGGCCACGCTGAAGGCGGCCGAGGAGGCCGGGGCGCACTGGCTGGTGCTGTGCGACACCAACGGCGGCACGCTCCCCGCCGACCTCGTCGCCATCGTCCAGGCGGTGAAGCGGGCGGTGAAGACGCCGCTCGGCATCCACGTCCACAACGACGCCGAGTGCGCCGTGGCCAACTCGCTGGCCGCCGTGCTGGAGGGCGTGGACCAGGTGCAGGGCACGATGAACGGTTACGGCGAGCGGTGCGGCAACGCCAACCTCGTCTCGATCATCCCGACGCTGGTGCTCAAGCTCGGCCTCGACTGCATCCCGGCCCCGCACCTGCGCGAGCTGCGCGACCTGTCGCGCTTCGTCTCCGAGCTGGCCAATCGCACGCCGTGGTCCTCGCAGCCCTACGTCGGCGACTCGGCCTTCGCCCACAAGGGCGGCATGCACGTCTCGGCCGTGCAGAAGCACCCTGAGACCTACGAGCACGTCGAGCCGGAGTCGATCGGCAACCACCGGCGTGTCCTCGTCTCCGAGCTGTCCGGCAAGTCCAACATCCTGTGGAAGGCCCGCGAGTTCGGGATCGATCTCGATCGCGACACGCCGGACTCGCGGCGCATCCTCGACCGGCTCAAGGCGCTGGAGGACGAGGGGTTCCAGTTCGAGGGCGCCGAGGCCTCGTTCGAGCTGCTGATGGAGCGCGCGCTCGGCCACCACACGCCGTACTTCGAGCTCGAGGCCTATCGCGTCATCATCGAGGAGCAGAGCGCCAGCGGGGAGCCGGTCGCCGAGGCCACGGTGCGCGTCCGCGTGAAGGGGATGCTCGAGCACACCGCCGCCGCCGGCAACGGTCCGGTGAACGCGCTCGACCACGCCCTGCGCAAGGCCCTCGAGGAGTTCTATCCCAACCTGCGCGAGATGAAGCTGCTCGACTACAAGGTGCGCATCCTCGACGAATCCAAGGGCACCGCGGCCAAGACGCGCGTGCTCATCACCTCGGGTGACGGGCGGGAGACGTGGGGCACGGTGGGCGTGGCCGACAACATCATCGAGGCCTCGTGGCTGGCCCTGGTCGACTCGGTCGAGTACAAGCTGCGGGCCGACGCCCGGCGGAGCGCCGCGTGAAGATCGTCGTCGTCGATGACGAGCCGAGTATCGTGCTGATGTGCCGGCGGGTGCTGGAGTCACACGGCCACGCCGTGCAGGGCTTCACCGACGTGAAGGCGGCCCTGGCCTGCCTCGAGACGAGCGCCGCCGATCTTCTCGTGGTCGACTACAAGATGCCGGAGCTGAACGGCCTCGAGTTCATCAAGCGGGCGTGGGCGCTGCGGCCCGGCCTGCGGGTGGTGATGATCACCGCCCATGGCACCCGCGAGGTGAGGGAGGAAGCGACCGGCAGCGGGGTGACGACCATCGTGCTCAAGCCCTTCACGCCCACCGAGCTGGCCCAGGGCGTGGCGGCCGCCGTTGGTGGGTCCGGCCCGACGCCGGGCGCCCGCGCGAGCTGAGCCTCCCGCACCTCCTCAGCCCGACCGCCGAGCCGGCCTGACGCGGCGGCGGGCTCAGATCCCGCGCGCCGTCCGCCAGGCCCGCACCTGCTCGCCGTGCTCCCGGTAGTGATGCGCGCTGTTGCCGTCGACGATCTTCCACGCCGTCTTGCCCGGCTGCAAGCGCTCCGCCGGGACCGCCGCCGCGGCCTTCATGAACGACGCGTGGGTCTTGTCCATCTCGAGCAGCACGTCGGCGACCGCCGTGCTCCGGCGGGCCGCCGCGAAGCGCTCGTTCCAGCCGTCGACGTCGTCGTAGGAGACGCCCTCCTTGATCGGGCGCTCCCCCCGGGCCAGCCGCTCCAGCGCCGGCGCCATCTCCAGATGCCAGCCCGCGATGTGCGCCGCGATGTCCCGCACCGACCACGTCCCCAGCCAGACCTCGCTCATCTGCGCCTCGTTCAACCCCTGCCAAGCCTCGTGCAGCCCTTGGTACTCGCGCGCCGCCTCATTCAACAACTCCTCCCCCGTCGTCGCCATCTGAGTTCCCTCCTCGCCGGGCGAAGTCGTCCCCCCGTTGCCTTCGATTTTCCCACCGCCCCTGGCCGACCGCTACCAATGGGCACGCCCGGACGCGTTCGAGCGCGGGCTTCGCCCGCGCAATCCTGCCGTGGATCTGGGGGGAGGCAGGGCGGAGCGCGCCGCCAGGCGCGCGACAACCGTCGGAAGGTGGGCGAAGCCCCCCTCCGGGCTAATACGTTCCCGGTCGGATCTTCTTGAACAGCTCCTTCAGCTTGTCGGCCGAGAAGTCGCGCGCCTGGCAGACGTTGATGATCTGGCGCTCGTCGGCCTCGACCTTGGCGACCGCCTCCGGGATCTTGTCGGCGATCTCGGCCGGGATGGTGACGGCGCCGTGCTGGTCGGCGTGGATGAGATCGCCGGGCTTCACCCACAGCCCGCCGACCTTGATCGGCAGCCCGAAGTCGACCATGTGGACGTAGGCGTGCGAGACCGAGATGTGGGCGGCGGCGAACTGGAAGCCCAGCGCCTTCACCTCGTCGAGATCGCGCACCGAGCCGTCGGTGATCACGCCGGCGCAGCCGAGCGCCTTGTGGATGTTGGCCTGCACCTCGCCCCACTGGGCACCCTGGCCGCGCGGCTCGTCGAGGTCGTGCACGACGATGACGCGCGGGGCCGGGATCGTCAGCACGTAGTCCCACCAGCCGTAGGTGCTGGCCCGGTGGCCCTGCAGCGGCTGCGGCTCGGCCCGGATCACGCAGGGTACGGCGTAGCCGACCAGCGGGCCCATCTCGGGAAAGAGGGTGTGGATCTCCGAGGACATGTTGCCCTGGTTGCGGGGGCGGACGTTGAACGTCTCGATCGCGTTGGCCACGCTGGGACTCGTAATCTTCCTGAGGGCGTCGATCACAGTGCGTCTCCTGGGTGTTCGGTCAGATCATGTCGCGTCGGCGCTGCAGCAGCAGTGCCTTCAGCATCTCGATCGTTTGCGCCACCTGGTCGAGGTTCGGGTTCACGGCCAGCGCCTTCTCGAGATAGTCGAGAGCGCGGCCGGGCTGGTCGAGCTGCATGTAGATCATGCCGTAGCCGGACAGCGCGCCCCAGTGATACGTGTTGCGCGCCATCACCTCGTCGCAGTCGGCCAGCGAGCGCCGGTAGTCGCCGAGCATGAAGTACGCGGTGGCCCGCTTGTTCCACCCCTCGGCGAAGTCGGGCCGCCGCTGGATGATCCGGCTGAACGTCTGCACCGCCGCCTCCAGCTGGCGCTGGCTCATCTGCTCGACCCCGATGGCGAACAGGCCGTCGACCTCGGCGTCACCCGAGCGGCTCCACACCGACCACATGGCCGACTCGACGAAGCCGCGCACGACGGGGTCGGGATCGCGCAGCGTCCTGGCCAGGGCGGGCAGGTCGGCCATGACGCCGCTCTCGGCCAGCTCGCGCACGGCCGAGCGCCGCACCGTCACGTCGCCGGCACGGCCCAGATCGGCCAGCGCGCGCTCGCGCGCCGACTCGGCGAGGGCGGGCGCGGCGGCCGCCAGCACGACCAGGACGGCGGCGGCGACTCTCACGGCGCGTAGACCTCGTTGACGGTGGTCGCGGCGAACCCGGGCTCAGTGCCGCCGGCCGGCACGAAGATCCGGCCGCCGATCACCGCGGTGCCGATGCCGTGCCGGGCCGTGGGCATCGGCTCCTTGGCGATCCAGCGCTGGCCGGTGGCCTCCCACATCTCGGTGGCGTTGAAGATGCGCAGCGGCGCCTCGCCCCCGAAGACCAGGATGCGATCGGGCAGGGCGGCGGCGGCGAGCCCGCCGCGTCCCACCGGCAACGGGGCGCCAGTGCGCCAGGAGTCCGTGGCCGGATCGTAGATCTCGACGTTGGCGTACTGCTCGCCCACGAACGAGGCCCGGCCGCCCAGCGCCCACACGCGGCCCTGAAAGGCCACCGCGGCCAGGTGATCGCGCGCCGTCGGCATCGCGTTGGCCGCGGCCCAGCGGTTGGTGGCGGGATCGTAGACCTCGTGGGCGTTGCTGACGCTCTCGCCGCTGCCGCCCAGCGCGTGCACGCGGCCGTCGAGCACCGCCACGGCCAGGCCGCCGCGCGGGGTGGGCATGGACGCCCGCGGCTCCCACGCCTCGCGGCTGGGCACGAACTCCCAGACGGCGTCCTGGGCGGTCCAGCGCACTCGCCCACCGCTGAAGCCGCCCATGACGAAGAGCCGATCGCCGACGACGGCGGCGGCCGCGTGGTGGACCGCCTCGGGCAGCGGCGCGCGCGTCTCCCACAGGCCCAGCGCCGGATCGAACGTCTCCACGGTGGCCACCGGCTCGGCGTTGCCGCCGATGCCGCCCATCACCCACACGCGCCCGCCGTAGGCGGCCACGGCCACTTCCTGCCGCGCGACCGGCATCGGCGGGAGCTGGGTCCAGCGGCCCGGTGACTTCTGGTCGACCGGCGCCGGTGAGTCGGTGATGCGGCCCACGCAACCGGTGACCAGCCACGCGAGCACCAGCAGGGCGAGCGCGCCCGTCGAGCGAACGACCCCCATCATCGCGCCTCCTTGAGCGTCGGCCTATGATGCCCGAGCGGTGAGGTCGAGGAAAGCGGCTTCGTCGAGCACGGGCACGCCGAGCCGGCGGGCATCGTCGGCCTTGCTGCCGGGCGCCTCGCCGACCACGACGAAGTCGGTCTTGCGCGTGACCGACGAAGTCACGCGGCCCCCCAGGGCCTCGACCCGCTCGCGCGCGCCCTCGCGGCTCAGCGAGGCCAGCGTGCCGGTGATCACCAGCGTCTTGCCGGCCAGCGGCTTGGGCCCGTCGGCCGTGGCGGTGGGCTCGGCGAGATCCACGCCGAGCCGGCCGAGGTCGTCGAGCACGCGGCGGTTCGACTCGTCGTCGAAGAACGTCCGGACCGAGGCGGCGATGGTGGGGCCGATGCCGTGCGTCTCGGCCAGCGTGGCCTCGGAGGCCGCCAGCAGGCGCGCCAGCATGCCGTAGCGCACGGCGAGCAGGTGAGCGACCCGCTCGCCGACCATCCGGATGCCGAGCGCGTTCAGCAGGCGCGCCAGCCCGCGACCCTTCGAGCCCTCGATGGCCGCGGCCAGGTTCTGCGCCGACTTCTCGGCCAGGCGCTCCAGCTCCGCCAGCTGGGGGGCGGTCAGCCGATAGAGATCGGCGAAGTCCTTCACGAGTCCGCGATCGACGAGCTGCTCGACCACCGCCTCGCCGAGGTGCTCGATGTCCATCGCGCGGCGCGAGCCGAAGTGTTGCAGGCGCGCCTTGAGCTGGGCGGGGCAGGCGGTGTTCATGCAGCGCCAGTAGGCCTCGCCCTCCGGCCGGAAGGCGACGCCGCCGCAGGCCGGGCAGCGGTCGGGAAACCGGAACTCGACCGCGTCGGCCGGGCGCCGGGCCAGCACGACCTGGACGACGTAGGGAATGACGTCGCCCGCCCGCTCGATCAGCACGGTGTCGCCGACGCGGACGTCCTTGCGGCGCAGCTCGTCCTCGTTGTGCAGGCTCACGTTGCTGATGACCACGCCGGCCAGCGGCACCGGCGCCAGCTTGGCCACCGGCGTCAGCGCGCCCGTCTTGCCGACGTTGACCTCGATCGCCTGCACGAGCGTCGTCGCCTGCCGGGCGGCGAACTTGAACGCGATGGCCCAGCGCGGGTGATGGGTGGTCGAGCCGAGCCGGCGCTGCCGCTCGATCGCGTCGACCTTCACCACCACGCCGTCGGCGTCGTAGCCGAGCCCGTCGCGCTCGTGCTCCAGCTGCGCGCAGGCCGCGACGACGGCCTCGACCGACTCCACCCGCGTCGATTTCGGATTGGTCCGGAAGCCGGCCGCGCGCAAGGCTTCCAGCGCCTCCCAGTGGGTGGCGAAGGTGAGCCCCGGCGACCAGGAGAGGTGGTAGAGGAAGGCGTCGAGCGGGCGGCGCCGCGTGACGGCCGGGTCCTTTTGCCGTACGGCGCCGGCGGCGGCGTTGCGCGGGTTGGCGAACGTGGCCTCGCCCGCCTCCTCGAGGCCGCGATTCAGCCGGTCGAAGTCCGCCCGCGGCATGTAGACCTCGCCGCGCACCTCCAGCTCCTCGACGTCGGCCAGCGGGCCGGGCCTGAGCAGGAGCGGCAGGCTGCCGATCGTCCGGAGATTCGCGGTGATGTCCTCGCCCACGCGCCCGTCGCCCCGGGTGGCGCCCCGCACGAAGCGCCCGCGCGCGTACAGCAGCGCCACGCCCAGGCCGTCGATCTTGGGCTCGCACACGTAGGTGAAGCGCTGCCCCGGCAGCACCCGGGCGATGCGCGCCTCGAACTCCTGGAGGTCCTCGGGCGTCGTTGCGTTGTCGAGCGACAGCATCGCCACGCGATGCTCGACCGGCTGGAACGCGTCGATGGGCGTCCCCGCCACGCGCTGGGTGGGGCTGTCCGCCGTGACCAGGTCGGGGAACTCCGCCTCCAGCGTCTTCAGCTCGCGCATCACCGCGTCGTACTCGGCGTCCGACACCTGGGGCCGCGCCTCGACGTAGTACAGGTGGTCGTGCCGGTGGATCGCCTCCCGCAGCTCCGTCACCCGCTGCACCGCATCCGCGCGCGTCATGCCGCCAGAGTATCACCGGGAGGTGCGCCGGTGACCTCCGCCCGGGCGAGGTCCGTCGCGCCGGTGTGACGTTCTCGGATATACTTCCGTGCTGAGATGGCGAAGGCATCGACCTCGAAGAGCGGGAATGGAAACGGCGGCAACACCACCGCGTCGGTGCAGGACTACCTGGCGGCGATCTACGATCTGGCGGGCAGCGGCAAGCCGGTCATCGGCGCCCGCCTGGCCAAGCACATGGGCATCTCGGCCCCGGCGGTCACCGAGTCGATCCAGCGCATGGGGCGAACCGGGTACGTCAAGGTCGGCCGGGGCAAGGAGCTGATGCTCACGCCCAGGGGCCGCCAGATCGCCGAGGTCATGGCCCGGCGTCACCGGCTGCTGGAGCGCTGGCTCACCGACACGCTGGGGCTGAACTGGACCGACGCCCACGAGGAGGCACACCGCCTCGAGCACGCGTTGTCGCCGCGGGTCGAGGACAAGCTGGCCGAGATGCTGGGCATGCCCTCGACCTGTCCGCACGGTAACCCGATCCCCGGCATGGCCCGCCCGCCCGTGCGCTTCGAGCCGTTCCCGCTGGCCCAGGCCCGCGAGGGCGCCACCGTCGTGGTGGAGCGCATCACCGAGGAGGCCGAGGCGGACAAGAACCTGCTCGAGTACCTGTGGCGCCACAACGTGCGCCCGGGCCGGCGGCTGCGCATCACCGAGGTGGCGCCGTGGGCCGGCACCGTCACCGCCGCCGGGGACGGGCAATCGATCACGCTGGGCTTGCCGGCGGCTGCCAAGATCTGGGTCTACGCCCCCAAAGACGTCTGAGGACCGGGACCGCGTGATCGGCGCATGAAGATCGTCTTCTGGGGACTGGTCGTCGTGGCGCTGGCCTACGGCGCGTACTCGGGCATGATCGCCGTCTGGTCCTGGATCGCCGTCAACAACGCGGTCGACGAGATCATCAGCAAGGAAGGCGTCGAGGTCGTCCCCGCCCCGGAGATCAAGAAGAAGATCCTGGCCGCCACCAGCGAGGCCGGCGTTCCCCTCACCGACAACGACGTGATCGTCACCCACGAGGACCGCACGGTGAAGGTCGAGATCATCTGGACGATCCCGGTGATCGTCGTGAAGGGCGACACCGTGCTGGCCATCCCGCTGTCGGTGAAGCGCGCCTCGTCGAGCACCGCCCGGCGGTAGTCTCCCGCGTCAGGGATTGCCGGCTCGGTAGGGCGCCGTGCCGGCCCGCGTCGGAGGTGGGGCGCCGACCCCGCGCGCGGGCCTGCATGGCTCGCCTGTCGCCGTAACTCGCTCCGGGCTCGGCTCGCTCGGGCCCCCCATCCCCCGAAGGGGGTTGGGGCGCAGAACAAATCGGATCGTCGGCGGCTCGCTCGCCGAGCCCTGCGCTCGAACGGCGACGACGGCTCGCCATGAGGGCCCGCGCGCGGGGTCGGCGCCCCACCTCCGATGCGGGCCGGCACGGCGCCCTACCGAGCCGGCAATCCCTGACGCGGGACGCTAGCGAGCTAGCGCTTGCCGTCCTTGCCCGTTTGGGCGCGGGCGTCGGCGAGCATTTTTACGACGCGATCGCGGTCCTCGCCTGGTGGCGCGACGGTGACGAACTTCTCCCAGGCCTTGATAGCGCCGGGCATGTCCTTGCGTACCTCGTAGAGGACCTGGCCGCGGTAGAGGAGGGCGGGGGGGTAGTTGGGATCGAGCGCCAGCGCGCGGTCGAACAGGCCGAGGGCGCGGTCGACCATCTCGGCGCCGTGCTCGCCCTGGGCGGCGATCGCGGCGATGAGTCCCATGTGAGTCAGCGCGTCGACGTTGTCGGGGTCGCGCTTGAGCACCGCCTGGTAGGCGGCGATCGCCTCGTTGTAGCGCCGCGCGAACAGGCTGGCCCGCGCGGCCTGCAGCATGCCCTGCAGCATCTGGGGCGTGACCGGCCCGCGCGGCGCGTTGGCGGCGCTGGGCACGTTGGCAGCGCCGGGCGCGTTGGCAGCGCCGGGCGCCTCCGCGTTGGCCAGTGGGCGGCTGCCCGGCATCGACGCCCCCGCGTTCGCATCGGGCTCGGTGTAGCGCACGATGCCGACGCCGAGCGCCACCCCGAACGTCACCAGCGCGACCGCGGCGACCGCGATCACGGCGGGATGGCGGAAGCCGCGGCGCGGCGCCGCCGCCGGGGCCGGCGCCGCCGGCTCGGCTGGCTCGGCGGCGCCGGGCGCGGGTCCCAGCCGGTCCAGCTCCGCCAGGATCGTGGCGGTCTCGGACTCGTAGCGCGCGCGGAGGTCGGCGTAGTCGGCGTCGGAGATGTGCCCGGCGTCGTGCTCGAACACAAGCTCGCGCAGCGTGCGCAGCGCCGCGCGTCGGTCCTCGGCCAGCTGCTCGCGCGCGTCCAGCGGCAGCGGCAGCAGCGCGCCGGAGCCACCCCGGCGCAGCAGCGGCCACACCGCGAAGGCGAACGCGGGAACGCCGATCGCGATGACCGCCAGCGTGACGCCGAGCCCGGAGCTCACGGCTCCTGCTCCATCTCGCGCCGGATGCGCTCGCTCATGGCGGCGTCCACCGGCGGCGGCGCCGGGCGCCGGCGGCCCGTCCATCGCCGCAGGAGCAGCGCGACCACCACGACGCCGACGAGCACCGCGGCGAGGGGCGCCAGCCACACCAGCAGCGTGAAGCCGTGCCGGGGCGGGGCGAGCAGGATCCAGTCGCCGTAGCGCGTCACGAAGTACTGACGCACCTGGGCCGGCGTCTCTCCGGACGCCAGGCGCTCGCGGACGATGCCGCGCATCTGGTTGGCCATCTCCGAGGGCGAGTCGGCGACCGAGAGGTTCTGGCACACGACGCAGCGCAGCTCGGAGGCGACCTCGTACACCTGTTGCTCGTCGACCGGGCGCGACGGCGCCTGGGCGGCGGCGGGCGCCGCGCCCAGCGCCAGCAGCAGGGCCAGGAGGAGCGCCGTCATCGAGCGGGCGCAGGCTCGGCCAGCAGGGTCTCGACCGTCTCGCGGAAGATCTGGTCGGTCAGCGCGCTGACGTGCTTCACCCGGATCGCGCCCTGACGGTCGATGAAGAACGTCTCCGGCACGCCGTACACGCCGTAGTCCACCGAGACCTTCCCGTGGGGATCCGGCGCGTTCGGGAAGGTCAGGCTGAAGTCCTGGATGAACTTGCGCCCGGCCTCGTCCTTGTCCTGGATGTCCACGCCGAGCACGACCACGCCGCGATCGCGATAGGCCCGCCAGCCCCGCTCGAGCGCCGGCGCCTCCTCGTAGCACGCCGGGTAGCACCACGACGCCCAGAAGTTCAGGACCACGACCCGGCCGCGCAGCGCGGCCAGCTCCACCGGTGCGCCGTCGTAGGACGTGAGCGTGAAGGGCGCCGCCGGCCGGCCCAGCAGCGGCGAGGGAATCTCGTGCGGGTTGAGGCGGAAGCCGTAGGCCAGCAGCGCCAGCACCGGCACCGCGGTGAGCGGCAGGAGCCATCGCCAGCGGCGTCTCACGCCGCCTTCCGACGCTCCGGCAGGATCGCCAGCAGCGTGCCGAGCGTCAGCACGAGGCCGCCGATCCAGATCCACGAGACCATCCGGTTGACCTGGAACTTCACGGTCGCCGAGGTGCCGTCGCGGGCGAAGTCGCCCAGCACCAGGTAGATGTCGTTCATGAGGCCGAGCCGATAGTCGACGTAGGCGATCGGCGACTGCTCCTGGGGATAGAACTTCTTGGCCGGCTCCAGCACCGTGCCGGCGCCCGAGCCGTTCACGACCGTGAAGGTGCCGGTGACCTTGCCGTGGTTCGACTCCTGAGATTCACGCAGGCCGTCGAAGCGGATCGTGTAGCCGCCGAGCTCGGCCTGCTCGCCGCGCTTGAGGGTGGTCTCGGTGTGCACCGACCACGCCTGGGAGCCGGTGACACCCACGACGACCACCAGGATGGCGAGGTGGACGACGAAGCCGCCGTAGCGCCGGTTGTGGCGCAGCAGCAGGCCGCCGAGCGCGGGCAGCGCGCGCTCGCCCATCGCCCGCCGGACCCGGGTGGCGCGGACGAGATCGACGCCGATGGTGGTGGCCACGAACACCGTGAGGGCCAGCGCGACGATCGCCAGCATCGAGCCCACGCCGAGCAGCCGGAACACCACGGCCGCCCCGAGGCCGACCAGCACCGGCCCCAGGAAGTTGCGCTTGAGGCTCTCCACCGAGGCGCGCCGCCAGGCGATGAGCGGGCCCACCCCCATCAGGAAGATCAGCGAGAGGAACAGCGGCACGTTCACCTGGTTGAAGAACGGCGCCCCCACGCTGACCTTGACGTCCCGCACGGCCTCCGACAGCAGCGGGAACACGGTACCGAAGAAGACCGTGAAGGTGGCGGCGATCAGCAGCACGTTGTTGAGCAGGAACGCCGACTCGCGGGAGACGACCGAATCCAGCTCCCCCTGGGCGCCCAGCGCGTCCCACCGCCAGGCGATGAGGCCGAGGCCGGCCAGGACCACCAGGGCCAGGAAGGTCAGGAAGAAGACGCCGATCGAGCCCTGGCTGAACGCGTGCACGGAGGCGATCACCCCCGAGCGCGTCAGGAAGGTGCCGAACAGCGTGAGGCTGAAGGTGAGCATCACCAGCGCGATGTTCCACAGGCGCAGCATGCGGCGCCGCTCCTGGATCATCACGGAGTGCAGCAGCGCGGTGCCGGTGAGCCACGGCATGAACGCCGCGTTCTCGACGGGATCCCACGCCCAGTAGCCGCCCCAGCCGAGCACGTGATAGCTCCACCAGCCCCCGATGAGCAGGCCCAGCGAGAGGAAGTACCAGGCCACGATCGTCCAGCGCCGGGTCGTCGTGATCCAGAAGTCGCCGACGCGGCCGGTGATCAGCGCGGCCACCGCGAAGGCGAACGGCACCGTGAAGCCGGTGAAGCCGAGGTAAAGGGCCACCGGATGCGTGATCATGCCGGAGTCCTCCAGCAGCGGGTTGAGCCCGCGGCCGTCGGCCGGGATCGGCGTCAGCCGCGCGAAGACCGGCGCGGCCACCGTCATGACCAGCAGGAAGAAGGCGACCACGGAGAGCATCACCGACAGCGCCCACGGGTAGAGCTCGCGGGCGCTCGTGCGGTGACGGAGGATCACGATGAGCGTGTAGATGCTCACCATCCACGACCACAGCACGATCGAGCCCTCGAGCGCGCCCCACAGCGCGGTGATCCGGTAGTAGAACGGCGTGCCCAGGTTGGTGTTGTTGGCCACGTAGCGCACGGAGAAGTCGAAGGTGAGGAACGCGTAGATGAGCAGCACCACGGCGGCGGTGATCAGCGCAAAGACGCCGAGCGCGGCGTGCTGGGCCGATTCCACCAGCGCCGAGCGCCCGCGGCGGCCGCCCACGGCGGCCGCCGCGGCGCCGTAGAGGGCGAGAACCAGGGCGACGAGCAGCGCACCGGTACCGGCCTCGGGAATCATCGGTCACCTTTCTGGAGCGTCTTGATGAGGCCCTTGGACTGCGCCTCCTTGGTGTCGTGCGGAGCCTTGTACTCCTCGGAGTGCTTGGCCAGGATCTGGGTCGCCTTGAAGTAGCCGTCGGCGGTCCACTGCCCCTCGACGACGGCGCCGCGGCCCTCGCCGAACAGATCGGGCGCCGAGCCCTTGTGGCGCACGGGCACGCGGGTCTTGCCGTCGGAGATGCTGAACGAGAGATCGAGGGTGGCCGGGTCCCACTTGAGCGTGCCGCGCTCGACCAGGCCGCCGAGCCGGTAGGCCTTGCCGCTCACCGGCGCCGCCGACAGCTCCGAGGGCGTGACGAAGTACACGGCCGACTGAGTGACGCCGGCCCAGATCAGGTAGCCCAGGGCCAGGGCGATCACGAGGCCGCCGATCAGGAACTTGGGCTTCATGGTTGGAGCGGGGGCCGCGAGGCCGGTTCGGGACGTGGGTGGGCTGTTGTAGAAGGGGCCTGGCTCCGACTCGTGTGGTCAGGCCGTCCTGCATTGGAGTCGGTCCGTACTGCTCCGGCTTCGGTCCGTGCTGCCCCGCGGTTGCCGCGGGGCGCGGCCAGCGTGGCCAGCTCGCGTTCTCTGCGACCGAGGCGGAGCCAGTAGGCGCCGAACACGACCGCGGCCAGCGCGTAGGCGGCGGCGACGTAGGTCCAGTTGTCCGGCATCAGGCGAGGGCCTCCTCTTCGGCGGCCAGCAGGCGCGCGCGGCGAGCGATGAAGTAGGCGCCAAGCAGGGCCAGGGCCGCGAAGTTGACGAGTAGCGCGGTCAGGATGACGGACGGCATCGTGCTCGACCCGGGCTTGAGCAGCGACGGCGGCTGGTGCAGCGTCCGCCACCAGTAGACCGAGAAGTGCACGAGCGGGATGTTGAGCGTGGCCACGATGCCGAGCACGGCGGCGTAGCGGCCGGCACGGTCGTGGTCGTCGATCGCGCCGCGCAGCAGCAGGTAGGCCAGGAACATCACGAAGACGACGGCGACACTGGTGAGGCGGGCGTCCCACGTCCACCAGGTCCCCCACGTCGGCTTGCCCCAGATGGCGCCGGTCGCGATGTTGACGCCGAGGAAGAGCGTGCCGACCTCGCACGCCGCGTGGGCGAGCCGGTCGGCGCCGGGCCGCCGGCGCGCCAGATACGCGATCGACGCCACGAAGCCGGCCATGAAGGCCAGGTAGGCGACCCAGACGGCCGGCACGTGCAGGTACATGATGCGCTGCACGTTGCCCTGGGTGACCTCGCGCGGCGCCACCCCGAAGCCCATCACCAGCCCGGCCACGAGGCCGAGACCGGAGAGCCAGCCGAGCAGCGTGGTCATGTCGCCTCAGCCCTCCAGGATGACGTCGAAGGTGAGGAGCCCGATGGCCAGGTAGACGACGTCGGCCGCCGCCAGCAGCTTGAGCCAGTGGGCGACGGCGGCCAGCGGCTCGTGCAGGAGCAGCGCCTCGGTGGCCTTGACCGTGCCCAGCAGCACCGGCACCAGCACCGGCAGCAGCAAGACGGGGAACAGCAGCTCGCGCGCGCGCGCCTGCGCCGTCATCGCGGCGAACAGCGTGCCGACGGCGGCGATGCCGATCGTGCCGAGCGCGATCACCAGGGCCAGACCGGGCAGGGCGCCGCCCAGCTCGACATTGAAGAAGACGACGAAGAGGGCCAGCATGAGCGTCTCCACCACGGCCATGAGCACGAGGCTGCCGGCGAGCTTGCCCAGGTAGATGGCCGACTTGTCGCCCGGGGTGAGCAGCAGCGCTTCCCAGCAGTCGTTCTGGTGCTCGACGAGGAACGCGCGGCCGAGGCCGAGCACGCCGCTCAGGATGAAGCCGAGCCAGAGCAGTCCCGGCAGCACCGCGGCCAGCCGCTCGCGGTCGGGACCGAGCGCGAACTGGAAGACGAAGAGCAGCGCCAGCGAGAAGAACAGCAGCGCGTTGAGCGTCTCCTTGGAGCGGCGCTCGACGAGCAGATCCTTCCACGCCACCGTCAGGGCGCGCCGCGCGTACGTCAGGAGACCTCCTCCGTGTGCGCGACGTAGAGCCGCTGCACGTCCTGCGGATCGAGCCCCGCCCGCGGCGTGTCGAGCGCCATCCGGCCCCCGGCCAGGATCGCCAGGCGATCGGCGACGCCCAGCTCGCGCCCGAAGCTGTGGGTGGCCATGAGCAGCGCGCCGCCGTCGGACTTGAACGCCTCCAGCCGGCCCTCCAGCCACTTGCGCGCCCGCTGGTCGAGCCCGGCGAACGGCTCGTCGAGCAGCAGCACGCGCGGCCGCGTCAGCGTCAGGCGCGCCAGCGACAGGCGGCGCCGCATGCCGGCGGAGAACGTGCGGACGCGCTCGTCGGCGTGACGCTCGAGCTCGACCTCGGCCAGCGCGCCGTCGAGCATGTCGCGGTCGGCGGCCCGCCCGCCCAGGCGCATCCAGAACGCGAGGTTCTCGCGGGCCGTGAGGTCCTCGTACACGTAGGTGCCGTGCGCCACCACGCCCAGGATGGCGCGGACCGACTCGGCGTCGCGCACGCAGTCGAGGCCGCCGACGGTGGCCGTGCCGCGAGTGGGCCGGAGCAGCGTCGCGACGATCTTCAGGAGCGTGGTCTTGCCGGCGCCGTTGGCCCCCAGCAGCGCGACCGCCTCACCGGCGGCGACGTCCAGGTTGACGCCGTCGAGCACGCGCTGGGCACCGAAGACGCGGACGAGACCGGTGACACGGACGAGGGGTACGGCAACCATGCGTCAGGCCGGCTCATTCTCGCCCACCGCTCGGGGGCGGTCAAGAAACCGCGCGCGGGAGCGCCGCGCCGAGACTGAATGGCTAGTGCAGCCGCATCGCGCGCAGCCGGGCGATCCGCTCTTCCATGGGAGGGTGCGTCGAGAACAGGCGCATCAGGGCCCCGCCGCTGAGCGGGTTCACGATGAACAGGTGCGCGGTGGCCGGGTTGGCCGCCATCGGGATGGTGCGCGAGGCCATGTCCAGCTTCTCGAGCGCCTTGGACAGCCCCCACGTGCGGCCGGCCAGGCGGGCGCCGGTGGCGTCGGCCTGAAACTCGCGCGAGCGGGACACCGCGAGCTGCACCAGCAGCGCGGCGATGGGCGCGACGAAGGCCATCAGCATCATGGCCACCGGGCTCGGCCCGTCGTCGTCGCTCTGACGACCGCCGCCGAAGAAGGCCGCCCACTGCGCCATGTGGGCCAGGTAGGTGATGGCGCCGGCCAGGGTGGCGGCGATCGTCGAGATGAGCACGTCGCGATTGGTGACGTGCGCCAGCTCGTGGGCCAGCACGCCCTCCAGCTCGTCGTCGTCGAGGATGCGCATGATGCCCTCGGTGACAGCGACCACCGCGTGCTCGGGATTGCGTCCGGTGGCGAAGGCGTTGGGCTGCTCGCTCGGGATCAGGTACACACGCGGCATCGGCACGCCGGCCTTGCTGGCCAGCCGCCGGACGATGCTGTAGAGCCCCGGGGCCTGCGCCTCGGTGATCGGCTGGGCGCGGTACATCGCCAGCACGATCTTGTCGGACCACCAGTAGCTGGCGAAGTTGATGACCACCGCGACGACCAGCATCATCAGCATGCCTTGCCGCCCGCCGAGCGCGCCGCCGAGGAGCACCAGCATGGCGGTCAGGACCGCCAGGAGCATCGCGGTCTTGAAGACGTTGGACATGATTCGTCCCTCCGTGAGATTGGGTCGTTGGTGAGGGTACCAAACAGCCAGGAAGCGGTCAAATCACCTTGACTTGCCGTGACCCCGTGGATATACTGGCCCGGTTTACTTGAAAAATCTTTTAACGACAACGACTTACGGCGTCTCCGAGCACCGCCCCGGAGGCCCGGCGAAGGATCCAGCAGCCATGATCATCCGCGTGTCCGAGCTCGAGGAGTCCGGGCTCAGGATCGACGATGTCGCGGCACTCGCCTCGGCCTTTACCGACCCCTCGTGGCGGCTCGAGGCCGTCACGCTCGAAGTCGAGCCCGACGGCGCCGAGGTGTTCGTGCGCGGCCGGCTGGTGGCGACGGTGCCGGCCACGTGCGGGCGCTGCGTGGAGGCGTTCGAGGCACACGTCGACGCCGCCCTCGACGTGCGGCTGGTGCCCCGGCCCTCCGGCGCCGATAGCGTGGAACTGGGCGTCGACGACCTCGACGTGGATTTCTACACGGATGATCAGCTCGACCTGGCCCGCCTGGTGGAGAACGAGACCGCGCTGGCCCTTCCGATGAAACCCCTGTGCCAGCCGGATTGCCGTGGCCTGTGCGCCGTGTGCGGTGCCAACCGCAACGTTGTGGCGTGCACGTGCCCGCAGCGCCCACCCGACTCGCGGCTGGCCGCCCTGCGCGACCTGGCCGCCCGGCAGCCCCACTGAGAGCCGGCGGGCCGACAGAAAGGACGTTCCACGATGCCGCTGCCGAAACGACGCCATTCACGCGCGCGCGGGCGCAAGCGCCGCACGCACTACAAGCTGGCGGCCCCGACCCGCGCCGTGTGCCCGCAGTGCCGGGAGAGCAAGCAGCCGCATCGGATCTGTCCGCACTGCGGGTACTACAAGGGCCGCGAAGTCCTCTCCGTCGAAACGGCGTAACGCCGCCTCGCCCCCTCCGGGTGGCCGCGAGCGACGCGAGCCGGTGACCCCATGAAAATCGCCGTTGACGCGATGGGTGGCGACCACGGCCCGGCTGTCGTCGTCGAGGGCGCCGTGGCGGCGGTGCGCGAGTTCGGCGTGTCGGCCATCCTGGTCGGCGACCGCCAGGCCGTCGAGGCCGAGATCCGCCGGGTCGGGGCCGAGTCGCTCGAGCTGGAAGTGCGCCACGCCTCCGAGGTGGTGGGCATGGCCGAGAGCCCGTCGCTGGCGCTGCGGCGCAAGCGCGACTCGTCCCTCCGGGTGGCCGCCGAGCTGGTCCGCGACGGCAAGGCGGCCGCGTTCATCTCGGCCGGCAACACCGGCGCCGCGCTGGCCATCTCGATGTTCGTGATCGGGGTGCTGCGCGGGATCGACCGTCACGCCATCGCGGCCGTGCTGCCGGGCCTGCGCGGCTTCACCGTCCTCATCGACGCCGGGGCCAACGTCACGCCCAAGCCGTGGCACCTCTTCCAGTTCGCCATCATGGGGCACGTCTACGCGCGCGACATCCTGGGGCTGGAACGCCCGCGCGTGGGCCTCCTGTCGGTGGGCGAGGAGGAGGGCAAGGGCAACGACCTCACGCGCGAGGCCTACGACCTGCTGAAGGAGTCTCGGCTCAACTTCATCGGCAACATCGAGGGGCGCGACATCTACAACGGCAGCTGCGACGTCATCGTCACCGACGGCTTCACCGGCAACGTCGCGCTGAAGATCTCGGAGAGCCTGGCCGAGATGGTCGGCTCCATGATCCGGGAAGAGCTCACGCGTGACTTCCGGTCCAAGCTGGGCGCCAAGCTCGTACTGCCCGCGTTCGGCCGCTTCCGCCGGCGCGTGGACTACACCGAGATGGGCGGCGCGCCGCTGCTCGGCATCGACGGGGCCGCCATCATCTGCCACGGAGCGTCGCCGGTGAAGGCCATCAAGAACGCCGTGCGGGTGGCGGCGGAGTGGGCCAAGGCCGGTCTCAACGAGCACATCAAGGCCGCGCTGGAAGCCGAGATCGCGCGCGGCGGGCGGGAGGGAAGCCGGGAATGACGCGCGCCAGGATCACCGGGGTGGGCGCCTACGCGCCCAAGCGGGTGCTGACCAACGCCGATCTGGAGAAGATGGTCGCCACCAGCGACGAGTGGATCGTCCAGCGCACCGGCATCCGCCAGCGGCACATCGCCGACGAGAGCGAGGCCACGAGCGATCTCGCCGTCAAGGCCGCCCAGCAGGCGCTGGAGCGCGCCAACCTGGTGCCGGAGGACATCGAGTTCATCGCGGTCGGCACCACGACGCCCGACATGATCTTCCCGTCGGTCGGCAACATCGTGCAGCACCGGCTCGGCTGCCGTCGGGCCGGCTCGGTCGATCTCATGGCCGCCTGCGCGGGCTCGGTCTACAGCCTGGTCACCGGGGCCCAGTTCATCCAGACCGGCAAGTACAAGCGCGTGCTCTGCATCGGCGCCGAGACGCTGTCCAAGATCACCGACTTCACCGACCGGGGCACGTGCATCCTGCTCGCTGACGCCGCCGGCGCCGCCGTGCTGGAGGCGACCGAGGAGGACCGCGGCATCATCGACGTCGATCTCTACTCGGACGGGCAGTACTGGGAGCTGCTCTACATGCCCGGTGGCGGCTCGCGCCATCCCGCCACCGCCGAGACGGTCGCCCAGCGGATGCACTACGCCAAGATGAAGGGCAACGAGGTCTACAAGGTGGCGGTGCGGATGTTCGCCGACTGCGCCGAGAAGATCCTCACGCGCAACGGGTTCACGGCCGACGACGTGAGCCTGTTCATCCCCCACCAGGCGAATCTGCGGATCATCGAGGCCGCCTGCAAGCGGGTGAGGCTGCCCATGGATCGCGTCTTCGTCAACGTCGATCGCTACGGCAACACCGGCGCCGCCTCGGTCTACGTCGCCCTCGAAGAGGCGCTGGCCGCCGGCCGCATCAAGCGCGGCGACCTCGTCCTGATGGCCGCCTTCGGCGGCGGCTTCGCCTGGGGCGCCGTATTGGTGCGCTGGTAGCCGAACGGGACCGAATGGCGCCGACAGCGACGGCAGTGGCGGGAGCCGGACAGAGCCGGCCACCTTCTATAACAGCCCACCCACGCCCTTACCCGAGTAAGCGGCACCCGCTCCAACAGAACGGTCGTTCGCTCGCATGATCGCGTTTCTCTTCCCCGGCCAGGGCTCCCAGGCCGTCGGCATGGGCCGCGCGTTCAGCGAGACCTCCGGCGCCGCCAAGCGCGTGTTCGAAGAGGCCAACGATGCGCTCGGCTTCGACCTGCGGCGCGTGATGTTCGAGGGGCCCGAGGCCGAGCTGGCGCTGACGGCCACCACGCAGCCGGCCGTGCTCACCGCCAGCGTGGCGGCCGCCGCCGCCTGCGCCGAGCGCGGGCTCACGCCGGCCCTGGCCGCCGGCCACAGCCTCGGCGAGTACTCGGCGATGGTCGTGGCCGGCGCGCTTCACCTGGCCGACGCGGTGCGCGTGGTACGCCGCCGCGGCGAGCTCATGCAGGCCGCGGTGCCGGTCGGCACCGGCGCGATGGCCGCCATCATGGGCGTGGCCGCCGCCGTCGTCGAGCAGGTGTGCGCCGAGGCCGCCCAGGGCGAGGTGGTCGACATCGCCAACGTGAACTCCGAGATGCAGATCGTCATCGCCGGCCACCGGACCGCCGTCGAGCGCGCGGTGGCGCTGGTCAAGGAGCGCGGCGGCCGCAAGAGCGTGCTGCTGCCCGTCAGCGCGCCCTTCCACTGCTCGCTGATGGCCCCGGCCGCCGCGGGCCTGGCCGTCGAGCTCGGCAAGGTGACGGTCCGCGATCCGGCCATCCCCGTCGTGCGCAACGTGGACGGCGGCGTCACCCGCCGCGCCGCCGACGTCGTGCCCTTCCTGCTGCGGCAGGTGGCGAGCCCCGTGCGCTGGACCGCCTGCGTCGAGCGCCTGGCCGCCGAGGGCGCCACCGCGTTCGTGGAGGTCGGCCCCGGTCGCGTGCTCACCGGCCTCGTCAAGCGCATCGTCGAGGACGCGCGCACCGCCGCCGTCGAGGATCCGGCCGGTCTCGACAAGGCCCTCGCCGCGCTGGCCGCGCCGTGACGACGCGCCCACTCGACGGACGGGTGGCGATCGTGACCGGCGGCTCGCGCGGCATCGGCGCCGCCATCGCCGCGTTGCTGGCCGAGCACGGAGCGGCCGTGGTAGTCTCGGGCCGCGACGCGGTCCGGATGCAGCAGGCCGTGCAGGCGCTGGAAGAGCGCGGGGCCTCCGTGCACGGCGTCGTCGCCGACGCGGCCAAGCGTGAGGACGCCGATCGGCTCGTGGAGGCGGCCAAGGAGCGCTACGGCCGGCTCGATCTCCTCGTGAACAACGCGGGCATCACGCGTGACGGACTCCTGATCCGCATGAAGGACGACGACTGGGACCGCGTGATGGACGTCAACCTGCGCGGCGCGTTCCTGATGACCCGGGCGGCCGCCAAGGTGATGGTCCGGCAGCGGAGCGGACGCATCGTCAACATCGCCTCCACCGCCGGCGCCATGGGCAATCCCGGCCAGGCGAACTATTCGGCGGCCAAGGCCGGGCTCATCGGGCTCACCAAGGCCACCGCGCGCGAGCTGGCCCACTGGGGCATCCTCGTGAACGCGGTGGCGCCCGGGCTCATCGAGACGGACATGGCGGCGGCGATCTCCGCCGAGGCGCGGGAGGCCCTGCTGGCCCAGGTGCCGCTGAAGCGGATCGGCTCGGCCCGCGAGGTCGCCGAGATGGTAGGATTCCTGGCCGGTGACGGCGCCGCCTACGTGACGGGGCAGGTCTTCCACGTCAACGGCGGCCTCTACATGTAGGGCAATGTAGGGAACCACTTCTTCGGGAGGTGACGGGTTCATGGCGAAGTCAGTCGAGGAGAAGGTGAAGGAGATCATCGTCGAGCAGCTCGGGGTCGACGAGGAAGACGTCAACCCGAATGCGAAGTTCATCGAGGACCTGGGTGCCGACTCCCTCGATACGGTCGAGCTCGTCATGGCTCTGGAGGAGCATTTCGACATCCAGATCCCCGACGAGGAGGCCGAGAAGATCGTGACCGTCGGCGACGCCGTGCAGTACATCAAGGAGAACTCGTAGCGCCGTGGAGGCGCGGCGGGTCGTCCTCACGGGCCTGGGCGCCCTGACCCCGGTGGGCAACACCACCGAGGAGTTCTGGTCCGCCCTCAAGCAGGGCAAGTCGGGCATCGGGCCCATCACGCGGTTCGACACCACCGGCTACGCGACCCGCATCGCCGGCGAGGTCCGCAACTTCGACGAGGCCAAGTACGTCGACAAGAAGGAAGCGCGCCGGCTCGATCCGTACCTCAAGTACGCCATCGCCACCAGCGTCATGGCGGTCGAGGACGCCGCGCTCGACACGGGCAAGGTCGACGCCACCCGCTTCGGGGTGTGCATCGGCTCCGGCATCGGCGGCATCACCACGCTGATCGAGGGGGAGGACGCGCGCCGCGAAAAGGGGGCCGATCGGGTCTCGCCCTTCGTGATCCCCATGCTCATCATCAACATGGCGGCCGGCCTGGTGTCGATGCGCTTCGGCGCCAAGGGGCCGAACTCCTCGGTCGTCACCGCCTGCGCCACCGGCAACCACGCCATCGGCGACGCCTTCAAGATCATCGAGCGCGGCGACGCCGACGTCATGATCGCGGGCGGCGCGGAAGCGATGATCGTGCCGCTGACCATCGCCGGCTTCTGCTCGATGAAGGCCATGTCCACGCGCAACGACGAGCCCGAGAAGGCCTCGCGCCCGTTCGACGCCGGCCGCGACGGCTTCGTGTGCGGCGAGGGCGCCGGCATCGTGGTGCTGGAGGCGCTGGAGCACGCCGTGCGCCGCGACGCCCGCATCTACGCCGAGATCGTCGGCTACGGCATGACGGGCGACGCCCACCACATGACCGCGCCCGATCCCGAGGGCGACGGCGCCACCCGGGCCATGCAGCTGGCGCTCAAGGACGCCGAGATCGAGCCGAGCGCGGTCGGCTACATCAACGCCCACGGCACCTCCACGCCCTACAACGACCGGTTCGAGACGATCGCCATCAAGCGGGCGTTCGGCGACCACGCCCGGAAGCTGGCGGTGTCCTCGACCAAGTCGATGACCGGCCACCTGCTGGGCGCCGCCGGCGGCATCGAGGCCATCGCCACGGCGCTGGCGATCCACCACGGGCTGCTGCCGCCCACGATCAACTACGAGACGCCCGACCCCGACTGCGACCTCGACTACGTGCCCAACCAGGCCCGCAAG
Organism: Methylomirabilia bacterium; assembly: GCA_041499965.1. Taxonomy (GTDB): domain Bacteria; phylum Methylomirabilota; class Methylomirabilia; order Rokubacteriales; family CSP1-6; genus AR5. The sequence goes on along the minus strand of JBGQLG010000012.1, from coordinate 11,477 downwards.
GTCGACGTCGAGTACGCGCTGTCCAACGCGTTCGGCTTCGGCGGCACGAACGCGACGCTCGCCTTCCGTCGCTACCGCGGTTGATCCGCTCGCCGCGCTCGAGCGCCGGCTCGGCCATCGCTTCGCCGACCGCACGCTGCTGACCCGCGCGCTCACCCACGCGTCCTACGCGGCCGAGCATCCCGGCGCCGAGTCCCAGGATCCGCTGGCCTTCCTGGGCGACGCCGCCCTCGGCCTCGTCGTCGCCGCGCACCTGCTGGCCGCTGCCCCCGACGCGCCGGTCGGGCGCCTGACACCGCAGCGGGCCGCGCTGGTCGCCGACGAGTCGCTGGCGCGCTGGGCGGCGGGGCTCGACCTCGGCGCGCTGCTGTACCTGGGCCGCGGCGCCGAGCAGACGGGCGGCCGCGCCACCGCCTCCATCCTGGCCACGACGCTGGAGGCCGTCCTCGGCGCGCTCTACCTCGACGGCGGCCTGGTGGCCGCGGGCCGGGCGGTGGCCCGGCTGGCGGGCTGGCCGGATCCGGCGTGTTAGGCTGAGTCCATGCGTCTCTGGCCCTTCGCGCGCCGCGCCGCCGTGCCGCCGCTGCCCTCCGAGGACTTGCTGGAGACCGAGGAGCGGCTGCGCGAGGCCGCCGCCGACGTGCTGGTGGTGCGCGAGCGGCAGATCCGCGGCGCGGTCATCCTGTTCCGCGGGAATCTGATGGTGGCGCACGAGCGCGCGCTCGACACGCTGCTCGCGCGATTCGCGCCGCTGGGCTACACGCCGATCCTCAGGCGCGACGGCGACGGGGTGGTGGTGCAGGCGTGGCCGGCGCTCGACGCCGGGCAGCGCCCGCAGCGCACGCGGGCCCTCGTCCTGTTCGGACTGACGGTCGTCTCCACGTTCCTGGCCGGCGCCTACTTCGTCGGCTCCGACACCTTCGATCAGTTCCGGACGATGCCGTTTCCCGGCTGGCTGGTGAGCGGCACGCCGTTCGCCGTCACCCTGCTGGCGATCCTCGGCGTGCACGAGTTCGGCCACTACTTCACGGCCCGCCACCACGGGGCCTCGGTCAGCCTGCCGTACTTCATCCCGATGCCGCCCATCTACGTGCCCACGCTCGGCGTGATCCCCACCTTCGGCACGCTCGGCGCCGTCATCCGCATGCGCTCGCTGGTCCGCGATCGCAACGCGCTGTTCGACATCGCGGCCGCCGGCCCCCTGGCCGGCCTGCTGGTGGCCATCCCCGCGCTGATCCTCGGCCTGACGTGGTCCCGGGTGGTACCGGCCACCGGCGAGCACGGCTTCGGCGGCTTCGGCCACTCGCTGTTCACGCGGCTGTTCGTGTACCTGCGCTTCGGCTCCGTCGACGGCCTGGACGTGGTGACCCATCCGATGGCCGACGCCGCCTGGGTCGGCTGCTTCGTCACCGCGCTCAACCTGATCCCGGTGGGCCAGCTCGACGGCGGGCGCATCGCCTACGCGCTGTCGGCGAAGCGGCACCGCGCGCTCGGTGTCACCACGTGGGTGGTCCTGCTGGCGCTGGGCGCGCTCACGGGCTCGATCAACTGGTTCGTGTGGGCGGCGCTGCTCTTCTTCCTGGTCGGCTTCGACCACAGCCCGCCGCTCGACGACCTCACGCCGCTGTCGCCCGGCCGCTGGCTGCTCGGCATCGCCTGTCTCGCGCTCGTGGTGCTGCTGCTCCCGCCGATCCCGCTCTAGTCCCCCGGCGCCCGACTCCGACGGCACAGCCTCGCTTGGAGTTCCTCTACATCTCCTTCAAGGATTCGCTCACCGGCCACTTCTACGTGACGACCTACACCCAGTAGTCGGGGACGGCGGGATGGCACCGGCTCTGGCGTTGCGCTACTATCCGCCCCATGCCGGGCCGGCTCGATCGCAAGGCGCTCGAGGCGCTGGTCCGCAACGGCGAGATCGACACGGTCCTGACGGTCTTTCCGGACGGTTATGCCCGACTCATGGGCAAGCGTCTCACCGCCCGCCACTTCCTCGAGCACGCGCTGGACGACGGCGTGCACGCCTGCATCTACCTCTTCACGGTGGACATGGAGATGGAGCCGCTGCCCGGCTTCACGCTCACCTCCTGGGAGCGTGGCTACGGCGACATGAAGATGGTCCCGGACATGGGCACGCTGCGGCTCATCCCCTGGCTGCCCAAGACCGCGCTGGTCTTCTGCGACGTCTACACCGAGGAGGGCGAGCCGGTCGAGGAGGCGCCGCGCTGGGTGCTCAAGCGCCAGCTGGCGCGCGCGGCGACCCAGGGCTACGTCGTCAAGACGGCCGCCGAGCTGGAGCTGTACTGCTTCCGGGAAACGTTCGAGGAGGCGCGGGCGAAGCGTTACCACAACTTAACGCCGTTCTCGACGTATCGTGAGGACTATCACATCCTGCAGACCTCGAAGGAGGAGCCCCTCATTCGCGCCATCCGCAACGGGATGGAGGCGGCCGACGTGCCGGTGGAGACCTCCAAGGGCGAGTGGGGGCGGGGCCAGGAGGAGATCAACCTCGTCTACGCCGAGGCGCTGGAGATGGCCGACCGCGCCGTGCTCTACAAGCACGGCGCCAAGGAGATCGCCCACCTGCAGGGCTGCTCGCTGACCTTCATGGCCAAGTACGACATGGGCGCGGCCGGCTCGTCGTTCCACCTGCACAGCTCGCTGTGGGACCGGAGCGGGCGCAAGCCGCTCTTCGCCAGCGGCAAGGGGCACCGCCAGGCGCCGCCGATCTTCGGCCAATGGCTGGCCGGGCAGATGGCGATGGCCCGCGAGCTGGCGTACTTTTACGCGCCGGGCGTCAACTCGTACAAGCGGTACCAGGCCGGGTCCTTCGCGCCCACGCGCGTCGCGGCGGGCTGGGACAATCGCACCTGCGGCTTCCGGATCTGCGGGGAGGGCGCGTCGTTCCGCGTGGAGAATCGCATCCCCGGCGCCGACGCCAACCCGTACCTGGCCTTCGCGGCGACCATCGCGGCCGGTCTGCACGGGATCGGCGGGCGGCTGAAGGCGCCCAAGCTCTACGAGGGCAACGCCTACGAGGACGCCACGCTGCCGCAGGTGCCCAAGACGCTGCGGGAGGCCATTGGCGAGCTGGAGCGCTCCAAGGCTGCGCGCGCGGCTCTCGGCGACCGGGTCGTCGATCACTACCTGCACGCGGGGCACCTCGAGCAGCAGGCGTTCGACCAGGCCGTCACCGACTGGGAACTGATCAGGAATTTCGAGAGGATCTAGAGGACTCGATGGCGGATCGGTTGAAAGGCAAGGTCGCGCTCATCACGGGTGCCGGCATGGGCATGGGGCGGGAGGCCTCGGTGCTGTTCGCCGAGGAGGGCGCGCAGGTCATCGTCGCCGACATCGACGGCAAGGCGGCGCGAGGCACGGTGGCCCTGGTGGAGAAGGCGGGGGGGCAGGCGCTGGCGGTGACCGGCGACGTCGCGCTCGAAGCGGACGTCAAGCGCATGATCGAGGAGGGCGCCCGGCGGTTCGGCGCGCTCCACGTCCTCTACAACAACGCCGGCGTGCTCTGGAAGGACCGCGACCGCTCGGTGCTCGAGACCGACGAGGCCTCGTGGGACCGGGTCATGGCCATCAACCTCAAGTCCGTCTTCTGGGTCACCAAGTACGGCATTCCCCACCTGCGCACGGCCGGCGGCGGATCGATCATCATGATGGGCTCGGTCTCGGCGCTGGCGGGCTTCACCCGCGCCCAGGACGCCTACACCGCCGCCAAGGGCGCGCTGATCTCGCTGACCAAGTCGCTGGCCATCCAGTTTGCCAGGGACCAGATCCGGTGCAACGTAATCCACCCGGGCATCGTGGACACCCCGCTGCAGGCACCCTACCTCACCGAGGCGATCCGCAAGGAGTTCGAGACCGGCATTCCGCTCGGCCGTATCGCCCAGCCGCGGGAGATCGCCAACGTGGCGCTGTTCCTGGCCAGTGACGAGTCGTCGTTCATGACCGGCGCCGAGCTCGTGGTCGACGGCGGCTTCACGGCCGGCTGAGGGAGATGACGCGTCCGTTCGCGCTGACCGCGGTGCCGTCGGGCCCGACCGACGTCGTCCGCGCGGCCGCCGCGGCCGTCGCCCTGCTGGCACCCGCGACCTTCATCGCGTGGCCCCTTGCCGCGGTGGTGGTCCACGGCCTGCGAGAGCCCGCGGTGTGGCCGTTGGGTCTTGCGGTCCACTCCCTGTTCGTGGCGTTTGCCTCCACGCTCGGTGCGCTGGTGCCAGCGATGCTGGTCGCTCTGGCGCTGAGCCGCGGGACCATTCCAGGCCAGAGCGCAGTCGAACGGATACTTAGCCTCGCAGTGTTCATCCCGCCCTTTATCATGCCGCTGGCCCTGCTGGGCGTCGGCGTAGGGGTGTCGCCACGTGCCGGATTCACCGCGATCGTCGCCGGGCAGTCGCTGGCATTCCTGCCGATCGCCGTCGTGCTCCTGCTGAGAGTGCTGCGCGCCATTCCGGTCGAGCTGGAGCAGGCGGCCGAGGTCCTCGGCGCACGGCGCTGGACGACCGCGCGACGCGTGACGCTGGCGCTCGCGGCGCCGGGGCTGCGTCGCGTGGCGCTGGTCGTGCTCGGGCTCTGCTTGGCCGACGTCGCCACACCGCTGCTCCTGGGCGGCACCGATCGTGTGCTCGCGACGGCGATCGTTGAGTCCGGCGATGCCGTCGCCGCCGCGCTCGTGCTGGCGGCGCTGGGCGCCGCGGTCGCGCTGGCCGGCCGCGTGTGGCATGACGCGGGGGTGGCGAGCGATGACTGGCCGGGACGCCGGCGGCTCGATCGACCGGCGCCACCGGCGGTCCGCTGGGGGCTCGGCGCCCTCGTGTGGGCCGTGACGCTGGCGCTGGCGACCCTGTGGGCGCTCGTCCCCATCCACTCGCTCGGGCACTGGAGCACCCTCGCCACCCGGAGCACGGTGGCCGCGCTCGGCAACAGCCTCCTGCTGGGCTTCGGCGCCGCGCTCGCGGGGACCGCGCTGGCGCTCGTCACCGGCTGGGTCGTCGAGCGGCGGCGTGTCGCCACGGCGGGCGCGGTCGAGGTGCTCGCGCGAGTGCCCGTCGCCGTGCCCGGCATCGTGGCCGGCGCCGGCTACGCGCTCGTGCTCGGCGCCGCGCCCGGCCTGCTCCACGGCGCCGCGTTGCTGGCCGTGATCCCGCTGGTCGCCTGCTGGGAGCTGCCCGCGACCGTGCGGGTGGCGCGCGCACAGCTGGCGCGGGTCGACGGGTCCATCGAGGAGGCCGCCGTCAGCCTGGGGGCAGGGGGCGGAACCACGCTCACGCGGATCCTGATACCCACCCTGGCGCCGGTCGCCGGCCGGATCTTCGCCCAGGTGTTCGCTGCCGGCGTGCTGGGCGTCGGCACCGTCATCGTCCTCACGGGCCCGGGGCTCGGCCTCGGCGCCATCACGATGCTCACGCTCGCCGCGGCTGGCGCCACCGGTGCCGCCTGCGCGGTCGCCACCGTCTTGCTCGCGCTCGCGGGTGGGGCGTTGTTGCTCGGCCGGGCGGTCACGGGCCGCTGACGCGGTCCCACGTGGCTCGTCCCAAAGGAGAGAACGATATGGCTCGCTGGGGGCTCCTGGTGCTCGCGCTCGTGCTGGTGGCGGCGCCCGTCCACGCCAAGGACACGGTGGTGATCTACACGGCGCTCGAGCCGGAGCAGATCACCGACTACATGAAGGCGGTCAACAAGACCCTGCCCAACCTCGACGTCAAGATGCTGCGGCTGTCGACCGGCGACATCTCGGCGCGGTTCATGGCCGAGAAGGACAACATGCAGGCCGACGTCATCTGGGGCGTGGCGGCCACCAACGTGATGGTGTTCAAGAACGCCGGCCTGCTCGAGCCCTACGCGCCCAAGGGGCTGGAGCGCATCCAGCCGCTGTTCCGCGACAAGGACGCCACGCCGTCGTGGGTAGCCATCGACATCTACATGTCGGCGTTCTGCTTCAACACGGAGGTCGCCAAGAAGAAGAACCTGCCCAGGCCGGAGTCGTGGGCCGACCTCATCAAACCCGTGTACAAGGGCGAGGTCGTCATGCCCAATCCGGCCAGCTCCGGCACCGGCTATCTCTCGGTCGCCTCCATCCTGCAGCGGCTGAAGGAGCCGGAGGGCTGGACCTACCTCGACGCGCTGGACAAGAACATGGCCGAGTACACGAAGTCGGGCTCCAAGCCGTGCAAGGACGCGGCGGCCGGCGAGCGGGCCATCGGCGTGTCCTTCGAGTACGTGGCCGCCAAGATGAAGAAGGACGGCGCCCCCGTCGAGATGATCCTGCCCAAGGAGGGCTCGGGCTACGAGATCGAGGCCAACGCGCTGACGAAGAAGGGCAAGGCCAACGCCGCCGCCAAGCTGTTCCTGGACTGGGCGATCACCGACGAGGCCATGGGGCTCTACTCGAAGTACTTCGCCGCGGTCGCCGTTCGCGGCTTCCCCGTTCCCGAGGGGCTGCCCAAGGACGTCAGCAAGGTCGTGTACCCGAACGACTTCGACTGGTCGGCGAAGAACCGCGATCGCATCCTCGCCGAATGGGCGAAGCGCTACCAGAAGTAGGCGCCGCCCGGCCGCCGGCGGTCGCGCTGGAGGGCATCGCCAAGACGTACGGGGCGGTGACCGCGTTGCGCGGTGTGTCGCTCACCGTGGCCGAGGGGGAGTTCGTCTGCTTCCTGGGCCCGAGCGGCTGCGGCAAGACGACGCTGCTCCGGATCGTGGCCGGCCTCGAGCAGCAGAACGTGGGCGTCGTGCGCATGGCCGGGCGCGACGTCTCGCGGCTGCCGCCGAGCCGGCGCAACTACGGCATCGTGTTCCAGTCCTACGCGCTGTTCCCGAACCTCACCGTGGCCCGCAACGTGGCCTACGGCCTGGAGGCCCGCCGGGCCGCCGCCCGCGAGGTGGACGCGCGGGTGAACGAGCTGCTGACGCTCGTCGACCTGTCCCGGCACAAGCAGCGCTACCCGGCCCAGCTCTCGGGCGGCGAGCAGCAGCGGGTGGCGCTGGCCCGGGCGCTGGCCCCGTCGCCCTCGCTGCTGCTGCTCGACGAGCCGCTCTCCGCGCTCGACGCCCGGGTGCGGCTGTCGCTCCGGCACGAGATGAAGGCCCTGCAGCGCCGGCTCGGCATCACCACCATCATGGTCACCCACGACCAGGAGGAGGCGCTGACGATGGCCGATCGCATCGTGGTGATGAACCACGGCGTGGTCGAGCAGATCGGCACGCCGGCCCGGATCTACAGCGAGCCGTCCTCGCTCTTCGTCGCGCGCTTCGTCGGCGCCATGAATCTGCTGCCGGCCGTCGCCGACGCGCGGCCGGGCTGGGCCCGGGTGGGGCCGCTGACCCTGCGCCACCGGCCGGCGCCGGCCACGCGGCCGGGCGAGGCAATCACGCTCGGGATCCGGCCCGAGGAAGTCCGCGTCGGCGCCGCGGCCCGCGAGGCCGACAACCACCTGTCGGCCCGGGTAACGAGCGTGCAGTTCCAGGGCGCCTTCACGCGTCTTGGCCTCATGGTGATCGGCGACGGTGGCCCGGCGCTCGAGTGCGACCTCGCCGCCACCGCGCTGGCCGAGGTCGAGATCGTCGAGGGCGCCGAGCTGCCGGTGGCGCTGCCCGCCGACGCGCTGCGCGTGTTCGCGCCCCCGCCGAACGGAGCCTGAGCGTGGCGCTTGTCCGCGCCGACGGCACCCTGGCCATTCCCGACCGCCTGGTCGGCCGGCGGCTCGATGCCGAGCGGGTCATCGGCTGGATCCTGCTGGCCGCCTTCGCGGCCTGGCTCTACGTGTTCCTGGTGTGGCCGATGGCCCAGGTGCTGTGGCGCAGCCTGCTCGACAACGACGGCCGCTTCATTGGCGCGGCCAACTACGTGCGCTACTTCCGCACGCCGGCCATCGCGGCCTCGATCACCAACAGCCTGACGGTGTCGCTGATCACCATGGTCATCACCGTCGGCCTGGCCTTCGGCTACGCCTACGCGCTGACGCGCACGCGGATGCCGGGCCGCGGCCTCTTCCGCATGCTCGCGACGCTGCCGATCTTCGCGCCCTCGCTCGTCTCGGCCATCGCCTTCGTCTACGCCTTCGGCAACAACGGCATCGTCACCCGCCAGACCGGCATCAACCTCGGCATCTACGGGGCCAAGGGCATCGTCATGGCCGAGGTCTTCTACTGCTTTCCCCACGCCATGCTGATCCTGGTCGCCGCGCTGACCGCCGCCGACGGGCGGCTCTACGACGCCGCCGCCGCGCTGGGGGCCTCCCGGCGCAAGACGTTCCTGACCGTCACGCTGCCCGGCGTGAAGTACGGCCTGATGAGCGCCTGCTTCGTGGTCTTCACCCTGGTCATCACCGACTTCGGCGTGCCCAAGGTCGTCGGCGGCAAGTTCTCCGTGATGGCGACCGAGATCTACAACCAGGTGATCGGCCAGCAGAACTTCACGATGGGCGCCACCGTGTCGGTGGTGCTGCTCGTCCCCGCGCTGCTGGCCTGCGTGGTCGACCGGATCGTGCAGCGGCGCCAGTACGCGCTGGTCAGCTCCTCGGCGCGGCCGCTCGAGCCGGGCCGCAGCCCGTGGACCCAGGCGCTGATGCTGGGCTACTGCGGCCTGATCGCCAGCGGCATCGTCGGCATCTACCTGATCATCGTCGCCTCCTCGCTCGTGCACCGCTGGCCCTATAACCTGACGCTCACGCTCAAGCACTACCGGTTCGACAGCATCGGCGGCTACACGGCGATCCTCAACAGCCTGTGGGTGGCCACGCTGACGGCGGTGGCCGGCACGCTCATCACCTTCGCCGGCGCCTACCTGGTCGAGAAGTGCCGGACGCGGGCCAACGGCCTGCTCTACATGCTGTCGCTGATGCCGGTGTCGGTGCCCGGGATGGTCCTCGGACTGGCCTACATCTTCGCCTTCAACGCGCCGGGCAGCGTCCTCAACCGGCTGTACGGCACGCTGGCCATCCTGGTCGTGGCCAACCTCGTGCACTACTTCACGGTGCCGTTCCTCACCGCCACCACCACCCTCAAGCAGATGGACGCCGAGTTCGAGAACGTCTCGGCCTCGCTGGGCGTGCCGTTCTACCGGACGTTCTGGCGCGTCACCGTGCCCATCGCGTTGCCCTCGATCGTCGGCATCAGCATGTACTTCTTCCTCAACGCGATGGTGACGCTGTCGGCGGTCGTCTTCCTGGTGGCGCCGGGGACGGAGATGGCCGCCGTCGCGGTGCTGCTGCTCGACGACGCCGGCGAGAGCGCCCAGGCCACGGCGATGTCGGTGCTGATCATCGGCGTCGGCCTGCTGGTGCGCCTGGTGTACTGGGCGCTGCTGCGCGGCGTCACCCGGCGCACCCAGGCGTGGACGATGGCGACCTCGGGGGGGTCGGGACCGGCATGACCGACACCGCGCGCGCCGTGGTCGTCGGCGGCGGCATCGCCGGGGCCAGCGTCGCGTATCACCTGGCGGCGCTCGGCTGGCGCGACGTCGTGCTGCTCGAGCGACGCGCGCTCACCTGCGGGACCACCTGGCACGCCGCCGGTCTCATCGGTCGGCTGCGCGGCACCAAGACGGCCAGCCGCCTGGTGCAGTACAGCGCCGAGCTGTACGCGCGCCTGCCCGAGGAGACGGGGCAGGCGACCGGCTGGCGGCGCTGCGGCAGCCTGCTGGTCGCGCGCACCGGCGAGCGGCTGGTCCAGCTGCGGCGCAGCGTGGCGCTGGGGCGGGCCGTCGGCATCGACGCGCACGTCATCGGGCCGGACGAGGTCACGCGGCACTGGCCGTTGTGCCGGACCGACGACCTCGCCGGTGCCATGGTCATCCCCGACGACGGGCGCGTCATCCCGGCCGACGTTACCCAGGCGCTGGTGGCCGGCGCCCGGGCCCACGGCGTCCGCATCCGCGAGGGCGTCGCGGTGACGGGCGTGCGGACGCGCGAGGGAGCGGTGACCGGGGTGACGACGTCCACCGGCGAGATCGCCTGCGAGGTCGTCGTCAACTGCGCCGGCATGTGGGCACGGGCGCTGGCGGCGATCAGCGGCGTGACGGTGCCGCTGTGGCCGGTCGAGCACTTCTACGCGGTGACCCGGCCCATCGCCGGAGTGACGCCGGACCTGCCCGTGCTGCGCGACCTCGACGGGTGCGTCTACGTGCGCGAGGAAGTCGGCGGCTTGCTCTTCGGCGGCTTCGAGCCGGCGGCCAAGCCGTGGCTGGCCGACCCCATCCCGGACGACTTCGCGTTCTCGCTGCTGAAGGAGGATCCCGACCAGTTCGAGATCCTGATGCGAGGCGCGCTGGACCGGTTGCCCGTGCTGGACACGGCGCAGGTGCAGCTCCTGCTCAACGGCCCCGAGAGCTTCACGCCCGACGGCAATTTCATCCTCGGCGAGGCGCCGGGCCTGCGCGGCTACTTCATCGCCGCCGGCTTCAACTCCGGCGGCATCGCCGGCGGCGGCGGTGCCGGCCGGGCGCTGGCCGAGTGGATCGTGAACGGCGCGGCGACGCTGGATCTCACGGCCTACGATCCCCGCCGCTTCCTGCCGCGCCACGCCGAGCCCGCCTTCCTGACGGCGCGCATGCGGGAGGCGCCGGGGCTGCACTATGCGCCGGCGTGGCCGAACCGCGAGCCCGAGACGGGCCGCGGCCTCCTGCGCTCGCCGCTGCACGAGCGGCTGGCCGCGCGCGGCGCGTGCTTCGGCGCCAAGATGGGCTGGGAGCGCGTCAACTGGCTGGCGCCGTCCGGCGTGCCGCCCAGGGTGGACTACACCTTCGGGCGCCCGGGCTGGCTGCCCCACGCCGCGCGCGAGCACCGGGCCGCCCGCGAGGACGTCGCGCTGTTCGATCAGACGTCGTTCGGCAAGCTGCAGCTCGACGGGCCCGACGCCGGCGCGCTGCTCGACCGGCTGGCCGCCAACGACGTGGCCGTCCCTGTGGGCCGCACGGTGTACACGCCGCTGCTGAACGAGCGGGGCGGCTACGAGAGCGACCTGACGATCTCCCGCGTCGGACCCGAGGCGTGGTTCCTCGTCACCGGCAGCGCCCAGCGCGTGCGTGACGCCGACTGGATTCGGCGGCACGCCGCCGACCTGCGGGTGACGCTCGCCGACGTGACCGAGGCGTGGGCCACGCTGGGGCTCATGGGCCCGCGCGCGCGCGAGGTCCTCGCCCACGTCACCGCCGCGCCGCTCGACAACGAGGCATTTCCCTTCGGGGCCGTGCGGGACGTCAGCGTAGCGGGTGTCCCGGTGCGCGCCATCCGGCTGAGCTACGTCGGCGAGCTGGGCTGGGAGCTGTACGTGCCGGTGGCCCGGGCCGGCGAGGTCTGGGACGCGCTGACGGCGGGCGGCGACGTGGCGCCGGCCGGGTACTACGCGCTCGACTCGCTGCGGATCGAGAAGGGCTACCGGGCGTGGGGGCGCGAGCTGACGCCGGACGACACGCCGCTGCAGGCCGGGCTCGCCTTCACGGTGAAGCTCGACAAGCCGGACTTCGTGGG
>JBGQLG010000011.1:0-61596 GCA_041499965.1 Methylomirabilia bacterium | reverse complement strand
CGACGATGGTGCCGCCGCTCTCCCGGATGAAGTACTCGACCTGAAGATTGACCGTGCTGCCCTCGTTGTCGGCGCTCAGGCGGAAGTCGCCGCGGTAGCCGACGATCAGCTTGGCCCGCGCGAACGCGTAGCCGACCTCGGCGGCGGTGCCGCTGTCGACGTCGACGCCGTCGAGGACGGCCACCACGCCGTCCGCCCGGTCGATCGCCGCCCGGTTGGTCGCGCCGATCTCCCGGTTGAGGGCCCGCCAGGCGTCGCGCCGCGCCGTCCCGTACGGCAGGGCCTGGACGGCGGCGATCTTGCCCGGATCGGTCAGCGCCCACGGATCGAGGACGTCGTAGCCGAGCCCGCGCACGAAGGGCACGAGGACGCCGTCGTAAAAATGGCGGCCGGCCTGGGAGAATCCCAGCGGGCTCGCCAGGTAGATGAGCACTCTGCTCGTCACGGCGGATCGAGGGTAGCCGAACCCCGTCGGCGCCGCCAGCATGGGGTATCATCGGGGCGCCAAACGCGGGGGGCACACACCATGAGCCATGCCTCGAAGCTCGCCGTGACCGTTCTCGCCCTCGTCGCGATCGCCCTGGCCGGCGGCGCCGTCGCCCAGGAATTCACTCCGGCGATCGTGTTCGACATGGGCGGCAAGTTCGACAAGTCCTTCAACGAGGCCGCCTACACCGGCGCCGAGCGATTCAAGAAAGAAACCGGCATCGCCTATCGCGAGTTCGAGGTCACCAGCGAGGCCCAGCGCGAGCAGGCCCTGCGCACCATGGCCCGGCGGGGCGCCCAGATCGTCGTGGGCGTCGGCTTCTCGCAGGCCAGCGGCATGGAGAAGATCGCCAAGGAGTTCCCGTCCACCAAGTTCGCCATCATCGATGCGGTCGTCGACCTGCCCAACGTGCAGTCGATCGTCTTCAAGGAGCACGAGGGCTCGTTCCTGGTCGGCATGGCCGCGGCCATGGCCAGCAAGACCGGCAAGGTCGGCTTCGTCGGCGGCATGGACATCCCGCTGATCCGCAAGTTTGCCCTCGGCTACGACGAGGGGGCGAAGTACGTGAATCCGAAGATCGAGGTCTTCCAGAACATGACGGGCACGACGGCGGCGGCCTGGAACGATCCCACCCGCGGCGGCGAGCTGGCCCGCAGCCAGTTCGACCGTGGCGCCGACGTCGTCTACGCCGCGGCCGGCGCCACCGGGCTCGGCGTGCTGCAGGCGGCCAAGGACAAGGGCCGGCTGGCCATCGGCGTGGACTCCAACCAGAACCACTTACACCCCGGCACGATCCTGACCTCGATGGTCAAGCGCGTCGACCTCGCGGTGTACGAGGCGTTCAAGACCACCAAGGACGGCACGTGGAAGTCCGGCCTGCGCAATCTCGGCGTCGCCGAGGGCGGGGTGGGCTGGGCCCTCGACCAGTACAACCGCGGCTTGATCACCGCCGAGATGGAGCGCCGTCTCACCCAGGCACGGGCCGACATCATCGCGGGGAAGATCAAGGTCACGGAATACAAGTAACGCTCGGAGGGGGACTTCGTCCCCCTTCCGACGCTCGTCGCACGCCTGACGGCGTGCTCCTCACTGCCTCCCCCTAGGAGGATCGCGGCGGCAAAGCCGCCGCTCGGAGCGGAACATCGACCCTGTGAGCGCTGTGATCGAGTTGCGGGGCATCGACAAGGCGTTTGGGGCGGTGCACGCCAATCGGGATGTCTCGCTCAGCGTCCGCGCCGGTTCCATCCATGGGATCGTGGGGGAGAACGGGGCGGGGAAGTCGACGCTGATGGGGATCCTGTATGGGTACTATCGCCCGGATCGGGGCGAGATCCTCGTGCGGGGGCGGGCGGTGGTGCTGCGCAGCGCGCAGGATGCGCTGGCGGCCGGCATCGGGATGGTGCATCAGCACTTCATGCTGGTGGAGCCGTTCACCGTGCTCGACAACGTCGTTCTCGGCGTCGAGGGGGGCTTCCGGCTCGGGCCCGGCCTGGCGCGCGCGCGCGCCGAGCTCGAGCGGCTGGGCCGCGCCTATCATCTCGAGGTCGATCCCGATGCCCGCGTGATGGATCTCGGCGTCGGCCAGCGCCAGCGCGTGGAGATTCTCAAGGCGCTCTCTCGCGGCGCCGATGTCCTGATCCTCGACGAGCCGACGGCCGTGCTCACGCCCCAGGAGGCCGACCACCTCTTCCAGATCCTGAGAGCGCTGCGGAGCCAGGGCAAGACGGTCCTGCTCATCACCCACAAGCTGCGCGAGATCGCCGAGGTGACCGACGTCGTCACCGTCATGCGCGCGGGCCGGGTCGTCGCCACCCAGCCCACCGTCGAGACCACGCCGGAGCGCCTCGCCGAGCTGATGGTGGGCCGCACCGTGGCGCTGCGCGTAGACATGACGCCGTCGCACCCGGCCGAGCCCGTGCTCGAGGTGGCCGATCTCGTCGTCACCGACGGGCTCGGCGTCGAGCGCGTCAAGGGTGTGAGCTTCGCGGTGCGCGCCGGCGAGATCGTGGGCATCGCCGGCGTCGCCGGCAACGGCCAGTCGGAGCTGCTGGAGGCGCTGGCCGGCATCCGGCCGGTGACGTCGGGGCGCGTCCGCTGGAAGGGCCGTGACCTCGCCGAGACCGGTCCGCGCACGCCGCGGCGCTGGCGCCGGCTCGGACTCTCCCACGTGCCCGAGGATCGCCATCGCCTGGGTCTCGTCCTGCCGTTGTCCGGCCAGGAGAGCGCGATCCTCGGCTACCACGGCGACCCGGCGTACAACGGTCCGGTCCGGCTCCACTGGGCGGCGGTCGCCGCCGCCTGGAGGCGCCAGGTGGCCGAGTACGACATCCGACCCGGCGACGGGCGGCTGCCCACCTCCGCGTTCTCGGGCGGCAACCAGCAGAAGATCGTGCTGGCCCGCGAGCTGGACCGTCACCCCGACCTGCTGCTGATCGGCCAGCCGACCCGCGGCGTCGACATCGGCGCGATCGAGTTCATCCACCGTCGCCTGGTGGCGCTGCGCGACGCCGGCAAGGCCGTGCTCCTCGTCTCCGTCGAGCTGGACGAGATCCTGAGCCTGGCCGACCGGATCCTCGTGATGCACGACGGCCGCCTCGTCGGTGACCTGCCGCGGGCGGCGGCGACCGAGCGTGCGCTGGGCCTGATGATGGCCGGCCTGCCTGAGCCGTCGGCCCGAGCGGTGCACGCGGCCGCGCTCGCGGGAACCGAACCCGCATGAGCCCGGCCTGGCCGACGCGCGCGAGGTGGCGCCAGCTGGCGCCGGCGCTGCTGCCGGCGCTCAACCTGACGCTCGCGCTGGCGCTCTCCGCCGTGGTGATCCTCGTCGTCGGCGAGCATCCCCTCCGCGCGCTCCGGCTCCTGGCGACCGGCGCATTCGGCAGCGCGGAGGCGCTCGGCTACACGCTCTACTACGCGACGAACTTCGTCTTCACCGGCCTGGCCGTGGCCGTCGCGTTCCACGCGGGGCTCTTCAACATCGGGGCCGAGGGCCAGGCGTCCATCGCCGGCCTCGGCGTGGCGCTGCTCTGTCTCGGCGCCGGCGGCTGGCCCACACCGCTGGTCGTGGTCGCCGCGATCCTCGTAGCCGGCGCGTTCGGCGCCGGGTGGGCGTTCGTCCCCGCCTGGCTGCAAGCCCGCCGGGGCAGCCACGTCGTGATCACGACGATCATGTTCAACTTCATCGCCTCGGCGGTGATGACGCACCTGCTCGTCAACGTCCTCATCAAGCCGGGCCAGCAATCGCCGGAGACGCGGGAGTTCGACGCGAACACGTGGCTGCCCCAGCTGCACGAGGTCGCCCGCGGGCTGGGCGTCGACATCGGGCGCTCGCCTCTGAACCTCTCGGCGCTCGTCGCCCTCGCCGCCGGCGCGCTGGTCTGGTGCTATCTCTGGCACACGCGCTGGGGCTACGAGCTGCGCGTGCTCGGCCACAACGAGGCGGCGGCCGTGTACGGTGGCATCGCGCCCGCGCGCGTGGTGATCGTGGCGATGTCGATCTCGGGCGCGCTGGCCGGCCTGGTCAGCCTGAACGAGGTCATGGGCGTCCAGCACCGGTTGCTGATGAACTTCGCGGGCGGCGCCGGGTACGTCGGCATCGCGGTGGCGCTGATGGGACGCAACCACCCGGCCGGCATCGGGCTGGCCGCGATCCTGTTCGGGGCGCTCTACCAGGGCGGCACCGAGCTATCGTTCGACATGCCGGCGCTCACGCGCGACATGGTCGTGGTCATCCAGGGGCTCATCATCCTCGTATGCGGCGCGCTCGAGCACGCGCTGCGCAGGCCGCTGGAGGCGCTGGTGGGCCGGGCGCCCGCCGCGGAGCGGGCGTGAGCGAGGCGCCGCTCATCGCCGCGCTCCTGGCCGCCGCCACCGTGCGCGGCGCCGCCCCGCTCGTGCTGGCGGCGCTCGGCGGGCTCTTCGCCGAGCGCTCCGGCATCGTCGACATCGGCCTCGAGGGCAAGATGCTCGCCTCGGCGTTCGCGGCGGCCGCGACGGCCGCGGTCACCGGCTCGGCGTGGGCCGGCGTCGCCGCCGGCGTCGCCGCGGCCGTCGCGCTGGCGCTGGCCCACGGCTTTGCCTGCATCACCCACCACGGCAACCAGGTCGTCTCCGGCATGGCGCTGAACATCACGGTATCGGGGCTGACCGCGGTGCTCGGCAACGCGTGGTTCCAGCAGGGCGGCCAGACGCCGCTCCTCGGCGGCGGCGGCCGCTTCGCGCCGATCCAGCTGCCCGGGGCCAGCGCGCTGGCGGCGGTGCCGGGCCTCGGCCTGCTCTACCGCGAGGTGGTGAGCGGCCACAACGTGCTCGTGTACGCCGCGGCGGCGGCCGTGCCCGTCGTGGCGTGGCTGGTCGCTCGCACCCGCTTTGGACTGCGGCTGCGCGCCGTGGGCGAGAGCCCGGGTGCGGTCGACACCGCCGGGATCTCGGTGGCCGGCCTCCGCTATCGCGCGCTCGTCGCCGGCGGCGTGCTCTGCGGCCTGTCCGGCGCGTATCTCTCGATCGCCCACAACGCCGCGTTCATCCGCGACATGTCGGCCGGCAAGGGCTATCTGGCCCTCGCCGCCTTGATCTTCGGGCAGTGGCGCCCGCTGCCGACGCTGGGCGCGTGCCTGCTCTTCGCCTTCGCCGACGTGGCGCAGACGCGGCTGCAGGGCACGCCCCTGCCCGGCGTCGGCGTCGTGCCCGTGCAGCTCGTCCAGGCGCTGCCCTACGTCCTCACCGTGGCCCTGCTGGGTGGCTTCGTCGGCCGGGCGGTCGCGCCCCGGGCGATCGGCGTGCCGTACGTGAAGGAGCGATGAGCGAGCCGCCGGCCTCGATGCTCGACCTGGCCCGCCAGGCCCTGGCCAGCGCCCACGCGCCGTACTCGCGCTTCCGCGTCGGCGCCTGCGTGCGCGCCGCCAGCGGCCGACTCTACGCGGGCTGCAACGTCGAGAATGCCTCGTACGGCCTGACCCAGTGCGCCGAGGCGACCGCCATCGGTGCGATGGTCACCGCGGGGGACCGGGAGATCGTCGAGGTCGTGATTCTGACCGAGCGGCCCCAGCTCTGCCCGCCCTGCGGCCGCTGCCGCCAGCAGCTCGCCGAGTTCGCGAAGCCCGGCGTGCGCGTGCACCTGTGCGGCCCGCAGGGCGTGCAGCTCACGACGACGCTCGGCGAGCTGCTGCCGCTCGCCTTCGGCCCCGACGCGCTCGGGCGCCCCGAGCCGTGAGGGAGCCGCCGGCCGAGCTGATCCGCCGCAAGCGCGAGGGCGCGGCGCTCGGCGAGGGCGAGCTGGCCGGGCTGGTGGCCGGCATCGTGGACGGCACGGTGAGCGACGCGCAGATCGCCGCGTTCGCCATGGCGGTGTGCTTCCGCGGCATGACGCGCGCGGAGTGCGCCGGGCTCACGCGCGCCATGACGCGCTCGGGCACCGTGCTCGACTGGTCCCGCGCCGATCTCGGCGGGCCGGTCCTCGACAAGCACTCCACGGGCGGCGTCGGCGACAAGGTCAGCCTGATCCTGGCCCCGGTCGTGGCGGCGTGCGGCGGCTTCGTGCCGATGATCTCGGGCCGTGGCCTCGGCCACACCGGCGGCACGCTGGACAAGCTCGCCAGCATCCCGGGGTACCAGACGACACCGGACCTCGGGCGCTTCCGCTCCGCGGTGCAGGCCGCCGGCTGCGCGATCGTGGGCCAGACGGCGGATCTGGCGCCGGCCGATCGCCGGCTGTACGCCGTCCGCGACGTCACCGCCACCACCGACTCGTTGCCGCTCATCACGGCGTCGATCCTCTCCAAGAAGCTGGCGGCCGGACTCGACGCGCTCGTGATGGACGTCAAGGTCGGCTCGGGCGCGCTGCTGCCGTCGCTCCCGGCGGCCAGTGAGCTGGCCGAGAGCCTGCTCGAGGTGGGCCGGGCGGCCGGGCTCGCCATCGTCGCCCTGCTCACCGACATGGACCAGGTGCTGGGCGACCACGTCGGCAACGCGCTGGAGGTTCGGGAGGCGATCAACTTCCTCACCGGGCGACGCCGCGAGTCGCGGCTCGCCGTCGTGACGGCCGCGCTGGCCAGCGAGCTGCTCGTCCTCGGCGGCCTGGCCCGCGACCGCGCCCAGGCGGCCGCGTCGGTCGAGCGCGCGCTCGACTCGGGCGCCGCCGCCGAGCGCTTCGCCCGCATGGTCACCGCACTCGGCGGCCCCGCGGATCTCCTGGCGTGCGCCGAGCGCCATCTGCCGGCAGCGTCGGTGCAGCACCCGGTCGCACCCGTCACGGACGGCTTCGTCACCGGCGTCGACGCGCGGGCGCTGGGCCTGCTCCTCATCGAGCTGGGTGGCGGCCGCCGCCGCGCGGAGGACGCGATCGACACCGCCGTGGGACTGGCCGACGTCCGTGGCGTCGGCGACGCCGTGGACGCCCGCCGACCCCTTGCCGTGATCCACGCGCGGACGATGGCCCAGGCTGAGGCGGGCGCCGCCGCCCTGCGCTGCGCCGTGACCGTCGGCGAGGTCGCGCCCACCCCGATCGGCTCGCCCGTGCTCCGCCGGATCGACTGACCGGACTCGCTACTTCGTCCCGAAGAGACGGTCGCCGGCGTCGCCGAGGCCGGGGATGATGTAGCCGTGTGCGTCGAGCCGGCTGTCGATGGCCGCGGTGTAGACGGGGATGTCGGGATGACGGGCGTGGAAGTTCGCGAGGCCCTCCGGGCACGTCAGCAGGCAGACGAACTTGATCGAGCGCGGGCGCGTCTCGCGTATCCGGTCGACGGCCGCCACGGCCGAGTTGCCGGTGGCCAGCATCGGATCGACCACGATCGCGTCACGGCCACCCATCTCCTTGGGCACCTTGAAGTAGTACTCGACCGCGCCCAGCGTCTTGGGATCGCGGTACAGCCCGACGTGTCCCACCCGGGCGCTGGGGATCAGGCTGAGCATGCCGTCGAGGATGCCCGTGCCGGCGCGCATGATGGAGACGAGCACGATCTTCTTGCCGTCGAGCATCGGCGCGTCGGTCCGGGCCAGCGGCGTCTCGATCGACACGGTGTGCGTCGGCATGTCGCGGGTGACCTCGTAGGCCATGAGCATGCTGAGCTCGCCCAGGAGATTGCGGAAGGCCGACGTGCTCGTGCTCTTCATGCGCATCAGGCTGAGCTTGTGCTGCACGAGCGGGTGATCGACGACGTGGACCTGACCGGGCATCAGCGTGGTCTCCCTGTTGGCGGTGAGGGTTCGCGGGGCGGCCGGCCGCCGCTCACATCACGGTCCCGTCGCTCTCGACGCGGATGGGCGCGGCGCCGCCCCGGCGCTCGTCGGCCAGGCGCCGCCCCGCGGCCCACGTCCCGCCCTCGAGGATACTCGCCAGCGACAGATCGGCCGCGCCCAGGCGTTGCCGCACCAGCGGGGCCAGGCCGTCGAGCAGCGCCACCGTGAGCGCGCGCCATTCCACCACGACCTCGTCACCGGGGCGATGGGCCCGGCCCATGACCGCGGGGTGGCGCGGGACCAGGACGCCGGTGTCGAGGAGCAGTCCGCCGTTACGATACTCGGCCAGGCCGGTGAGGCGCTCGAGGCCGGAGACGGTCAGCCCCGCCTCATGGAGCGGCTCGATCAGCGAGTAGGTCAGCCACTGCGACAGCTTGTGGAGGGGCACGAGGCCGGCGGTGGAGCCGGTGCCGCCGGCGGCCGGATGCGGCCAGACGTCGCCGAGGTTGACGCCGTCGCGCACGACCCGTCCCGGCCAGATCGGGCCGAGCCCGACCAGCACGCAAGACAGGACGTCGCCGGCGTCGATCGCGGCGCGGCCCCCGCCGGCGCGCAGGGTGTCGAGCAGATGGCCCGGCCGCGGCTCGCGCGAGCCGAACAGCTCGGGCCGCTGCCGCAGCGCGTGCCCGAGATCCCGCAGCAGCGCGGCCCGGCCCGCCAACCCCGGCAGCGGATTGTCATCGGACACCTGCAGCGCGCCGCCGAGACGAGCCTGGGAGACGGCCAGGAGCCCCGGTGCGTCGGCCCGCCACGGGACCGCGCGATCCGACGAGAAGAAGCCGGCCTCGAACATCCGCAGGCTCGCCACCGCGAGTCCCTCCGAGCGGCGTAGCACCATCCCCGTCTGCGCGTCGGCGTACGTCCAGCGCGCTCCGGCGCCGGCGTCGAGCAGGACGCTGGTGACCGCGAGGTCGATCTTGACGCGTGTGCGCTCGTCGGCGGGGAGACGGGCCAGGCCGCGCTCGAGCTCGGCGACGCGGGCGGGGCCGCCGGCGTCGAAGTGACGCCAGCGACTGTGCAGCGGGATCACGCCGCCTGGATATCGCTCGCGCGTGACCGCGGCCACGAGATCGGCGGCGGCGTCCAGGCGGGCGAGATCGATCGCGAAGTGCGCCAGGCCGCCGTCGAGCCCGCGCGCCAGCACCGCGCCCGCGCGCTCGCGGATCGCCTCGGGAGTCCAGAGGTGCGCGACCGCGGCGTCGGCAGCCGGGCCGGGCGTCACGCCAAGCCGCGTCCCTTGGGCCGGGGGAGCGCGCTCGAGTCGGGGACGTCGCCGCTGGTGAAGTAGCCGGCGGCCAGCTTGGCGTCCATCTCCACCCGCGCGTCCGGGGGCACCAGCGCGTCGGGGATCGGCACCCGCTCGCCCACGACGATACCCGCCGCCACGATGGCGTCGTGCTTCATGTGGCTCATGGAGACGAGCCGGTGGATGGAGCGCACCCCGAGCCAGTGCAGCACGTCGGGCATGAGCTGCTGGAAGCGCATGTCCTCCACGCCCGCCACGCACTCGGTCCGGGCGAAGTACTGCTCGGCGCGATCCCCGCCGACCTGGCGCTTGCGGGCGTTGTAGACGAGGAACTTGGTCACCTCGCCGAGGCCCCGCCCCTCCTTGCGGAAGTAGACGATCAGCCCGGCGCCGCCGGCCTGGGCCCCGCGGATGCACTCCTCGATCGCGTGGGTCAGATAGGGCCGGCACGTGCAGATGTCGGAGCCGAAGACGTCGGAGCCGTTGCACTCGTCGTGCACGCGCGCCGTGAGCGGCACGCTCGGATCGGCGAGCTGGGCGACCGGTCCGAACACGTAGGCGGTCTGGCCTCCGATGGGCGGCAGGAACACGTCGAGATCGCTGCGGGTGACGAGCTCCGGGAACATCCGCCCCGTCTCCTCGAACAGTGCGCGGCGCAGGTCGGCCTCCGAGCACCCAAAGCGCCGGGCCACGCCGGGCAGGTGCCACACCGGCTCGAGCGCGATCTTGGTGACGACGGCGGCGCCCGAGTCGCGCAGGATCTCGCCGTCCGGACACAGGCGCCCGGCCTCGATGGCGCGGCCGATCTCCGGCACGTCGACCTGAGCCTTGGTGACGGCGATGGTCGGGCGGATGTCGTAGCCCTGGGCCAGCCGCTCGGCGAAGACGTCAGCCACGACGGCGCCCAACGGATCGAGGGACACGATGCGGTCCGGCTCGAACCACTGCGGATGCGGACCCACGCAGTCGGTGGGGGCGGTGTCGGTGAGATCGGGCCGCCAGGCCGGATCGAGGGCGCCGGAGGCCACGGCCAGCGCGCGGTAGATCGCGTAGGAGCCGGCGTGGGCGCCGATGACGTTGCGGTGGTCGGCGTTCGACGTCGAGCCGATCACCGGGCCGCGGATCTTCGGCTCGGCGGCGCCCCACACGATCGGCAGGTGGGCGACGCCACCGGGGTGCGAGGTCAGGGTGATGTGGGAGCGGCGCTTGCGCTCGGTGGGCACCCGACCAGGATAGGCGGCCGGGCCGAACGGCGTCAAGAACGGCGGCCTACAGCGGCAGCGCCTTCAGGTACGCGCGGAAGGCGTCGGCGAGATCCGGTCGGGCCAGGGCAAACTCGACCGTGGCCTTGAGGAAGCCCAGCTTGTCGCCGGTGTCATAGCGCTTGCCCTCGAACTCCACGGCGTACATCGGCCGGCGCCCGCGCAGCGTGCGCAGGCCGTCGGTCAGCTGGATCTCGCCGCGCTTGTCGGCGCGCGTCTCGGCCAGGATCTCGAAGAGGTCGGGCGTGAGCACGTAGCGGCCGATGATGGCCAGGTCCGAGGGCGCCTCCTCGGCCCGCGGCTTTTCCACCAGGTCACTGATCTCCCAGACGTTGCCCCCGATGTTGCGCCCGGCGATGACGCCGTACTGGTGGATGCGGTCGCGCGGCACGCGCTCGACGGCGATCACGGGCCCGGCGTACTTGTCGAACACGTCGAGGAGCTGGCGCATGCAGGGCACCGTGGTGCCGCCGATGATGTCGTCGCCCAGGAAGACGCCGAACGGCTCGTCGCCTACCAGCGCGCGGGCCACCAGGATGGCGTGGCCGAGGCCGAGCGGCTCCTTCTGGCGGACGTAGCAGACCGAGGCCATCTCGGAGATCGTCTTGATCTGGGCCAGCTCCTCCGTCTTGCCGCGATCGTTGAGGTAGTACTCGAGCTCGAAGGCGGCGTCGAAGTGGTCCTCGATCGCCCGCTTGTTGCGGCCGGTGACGAGGATGATCTCCGACAGCCCGGAGGCCACCGCCTCCTCGACCACGTACTGGATGGTCGGCTTGTCGACCAGCGGCAGCATCTCCTTGGGCTGGGCCTTGGTGGCGGGCAGGAAGCGCGTGCCGAGGCCGGCCGCGGGGAACACCGCTTTGCGCACCTTCATGCGTTCACTCCTATCCGGCGGCGCCGATGGGGGACCAGTGGTGGTGATCGAAGGCCACCTTGATCCGGCGCCGGAGCTCGGCCTCGGCGGCGGCGCGGTGCTCGGCCTCGACCCGCACGGTGAGGCGCAGCACCAGCTCACCGCCGCTGAATCCCATGATACCCGGGACGGCGGGCCGGTCCAGCGGCGCCCCCGACTCCCCCGCCCAGGCCGCGCCGACCTCGGCGAGCACGGCCAGGGCCTGCTCGACGGGGACGTCGCGCGACACCGGCACGTCGACGATCGCGCGCACGCCCCCGGCGCTGTAGTTGGCGAACTCCACGATCTGGCCGTTGGGCACGACGCGCAGCGCCCCGTCCTCGGTGCGCACGGTGGTGACGCGCAGCCCGATCGACTCCACGGCGCCGGTGGTGGCCCCGATCTGCACGACGTCGCCGACGTGCAGCAGCCCCTCGAAGAGCAGGAAGAAGCCGGTGATGACGTCGCGGATGAGGCTCTGGGCCCCGAAGCCGATCGCCAGCCCCAGGACGCCGGCCGACACCATGATGGGCAACACGTCGATGCCGAGCTCGCGCAGCAGGAGGACGACGGCGACGAAGCCCACCACCCACTGCAGCAGGCTGGTGACCAGCGAGGCCAGCGTGCGCAGCCGGGCCGTCTCGACCAGCGGCCGTGTGTGCACCACGCGCTCCAGCACCCGCAGCCCCAGGCGATAGGCGAGCAGCAGCAGCGCCGCCGTCACCAGCACCGCCAGCAGCCGGGCCAGCAGGTGCGCGGTGGCGCCCTCGAGCGCGGTCCAGCGGGCGATGGCGTCAGCGAATTCGGTCGCCATGGTCAGGCGGCGCGGCGCGAGGCGTCGGCGTCACCGCCGTGGCGGCGCCGCTGGCGACGCACCCGCATCACGGCGAAGGCCACGACCCAGGTGAGCAGGGCGGCGGCCAGGCCCAGGGCGGTGCTGCCGACGACCAGCCACGCCAGCCATGCCGGCAGGCCGGCCCAGCCCGGGTGATCGGGCAGCATCAGGGCGCCGAGCTTCACGGCGCCGGCGTAGACGAACGGGGCGAACCACGGCAGGTTGAGCCAGGTGCCGGTCACCGTCACCCCGCGGTTGAGCCGGGCCAGCGTCGCCACCAGCAGGGCCAGCAGCGTCTGCACGCCCCAGAGGGGTGTGAAGCTGATGAACACGCCGACGGCCAGCGCCAGGGCGGTACGCCATGGAGCGTCGTCGAGCTGGAGCAGCACCCCCAGGCGCGCCTGCCACTGCCGCCAGCTCATGGCCGGTCGGGCCGCCCTCGTCCGACGCCTTCGAGGATCGCGATGATCACCAGCACGCAGGCCGCCTGGATGAGGACGAGCGCGGCCTCGCGGGGCGTGGCCTGCCTGAGCAGGATGGCCGAGAGACCCAGCGTGCCGGCAATGAAGTAGAGCAGCAGCACGCTCTGCGCCTTGCTGAGCCCCAGCGCCTCGAAGCGATGGTGGATGTGGTCCTTGCCCGTGTAGGCGAGCCACTCGCGCAGCGAATGCACTTTCCCTGTCACCACCCGGACCACGCCGACGAAGGCGATGTCGAACAATGGGACCGCCAGGATCAAGACCGGCGTCAGCAGCGCGACGAGCGGATCGTCGTCAGCCCATTCTCCCATGACGGCCAAGCCGGCCAGCGTGAAGCCGATGAAGCTGGCGCCGGAGTCGCCCAGGAAGATGCGGGCGCCGTCGCGCCGGAAGTTGTACGGCAGGAAGCCGAGGCAGGCTCCCACCAGCGGCGCGGCGAGGATGAACAGGTAGGGCTGGCCCGTCTGCGCCGCGCTGATGCTGAAGAACAGGCCGGCGATCACGCCGAGCCCGGAGGCCAGCCCGTCCATGCCGTCCAGGAACTGCAGGGCGTTGGTGACGGTGAGAAACCACAGCAGCGTGAGCACCACGTTGAGCAGGGCGGCGCCGGGCAGCCAGTGGGGCACCACGCTGAGCGTGACGCCGTAGAACACGGCCGCCGCCACGCCGGCCACCTGCCCGGCCAGCTTCACCGGCGCCGGCAGGTCCCAGATATCGTCGAGCAGCCCCAGCACGACGACGAGGGTCGCGCCGACCGCGACGCCCTTGAGGCCGCGCGAGAAGTTGAAGTTGAACAGCACGGTCAGCGCGAACGCGGCGTAGACGGCGGCGCCGCCCAGCAGCGGCGTCGGCGTGCGGTGCACCTTACGAGCGGCCGGGGCGTCGAGCACGCCGAACGCGAAGGCGATCCGGCGCACGACCGGCACGCCGAAGAAGGCGACCGCCCACGCCAGCGCGGCCAGATACGCCCAGTCGAGGTGGGCGGCGGCGAACCATCGGCGCACCGTGGGCAGGAACAGGACGCCCACCAGCGCCAGCCGGGCGACGGCGCGAGCGGCGGGCACGAGGCCCAGCGGCTGGGGCGCCGCCTGGTGCCTGGCCGTCACGCTCACGCCAGCACCTCGCGCAGCGCCGCCGCCACCGTGTCGACCTCGGCGTCGGTGAGTGTGGGATAGCACGGCAACGACAGCGTGCGCGCCCACAGCCGCTCGGCCTCGGGAAATCCCCCGAGGCCGAGCGCCCGGTGGGCCGGGCGATACACCGGCCGCCGGACCGCCACGCCACGCTCGGCCAGGGCCGCCTGCACCGCGGCGGGCGATCGGTCCACCTCCACCACGAAGCGGTGGTACACGTGCCGCGGCCCCACGTCGGGCGGCGTCGCGCAGGGCGCGCCGGCCAGCCGCTCGCGGTAGCGCGCGGCGACGGCGCGGCGGCGCGCGACGAACGTGTCGAAGCGGGCGAGCTGGCTGCGGCCGAGTGCGGCGGCGAGATCGCTGAGGCTGGCGTTGAAGCGGGGCACGAG
Organism: Methylomirabilia bacterium; assembly: GCA_041499965.1. Taxonomy (GTDB): domain Bacteria; phylum Methylomirabilota; class Methylomirabilia; order Rokubacteriales; family CSP1-6; genus AR5. Next base: position 47,634 of record JBGQLG010000011.1, on the reverse strand, counting down.
GTCGTCGCGCTCGTCGTAGTCGCGCGTGTCGCGCACGCGTTGCAGCAGCGCGGCCGGGCCGGCCACCGCGCCGCCCTCGCCGGTGGTGAGCAGCTTGGTGGCGTAGAACGAGCACACGGCCAGCGTGCCGAGCGAGCCGACCGGTCGGCCGTCGAGCCGGGCCCCGAGCGTCTGCGCGCAGTCCTCGATCACCGGCACGCCCAGGGCCAGGAACGGCGCCACGTCGGCGACGAGGCCGAAGGCGTGCGGGAGGATCACCGCCCGCGTGCGGCGGGTCAGTCTGGCGTGCGTGTCGGTGGCCGACAGCGAGCAGGTGGCGGGATCGGCGTCGGCCAGCACGGGCGTGGCGCCGGTGCGGGTGACGGCGTGGTGGAGCGCGTCGCACACGTAGGTCGGGATGACGACCTCGTCACCGGGTCCGACGTCGAGCGCGCGCAGCGCCAGCTCCAGCGCGGCGCTGCCCGAGCTGACCGCGGCCGCCCCTTCGGTGCCGAGCCGGGCGGCCAGCTCGTGCTCGAACGCGGCCACCTCGGGCCCCGGCGCCACCCAGCCGCGGCGGACGACCGCGGCGACGCACTCGGCGTCGGTCTCGTCGAGGGTCGGCCGGGAGTGGGGGATCAGATGTTGATCAGGAGCCGCATCGACTGGAACGCTTCCGCGTACTTCACCCGCGCCTGGATCCCACGGAAGTTCGCCGACGACACGGCCAGCTCGAGGATGGTGAGGTCCTCGATGTTCGTCTTGGCCACCTGCGAGCGATGCGCCTCCAGGCAGGCCAGCTTCTTGTCGAGCACCTTCTCGATGTCGGTGAAGCAGGTCGGGGTGAAGTTCTGCGTCGTCGGCCCCTCGTAGAAGAGGAAGTTCGGCACGTAGCGCATGGCCGACAGCGTGCTCTGGGCCAGGTTGCGGTGGTCCTGGTGCGTGTCGTCGGGGGAGTGCACGAAGATCATCCGCGGCTTGATCTGGCGGATGACCGACTCCAGGCGCACGATCAGCTCCCGGGTGAGCGGGATCTCGGTGTCCTGGTAGTCGCCCCAGAGCACCTGGCGCGCGCCCATGACCAGCGCCGAGTCGGCCTGCTCCTGGCGCCGCACGGCGCCGTCGCCGCCGAGGGCGCCGTCGGAGGCGATCCACAGGTAGACGTCGTGGCCCCGCTCCGCGTACTTGGTCAGCATCCCGCCGCAGCCGTACTCGATGTCGTCGGGATGGGCGCCGAGGGCGAGGACGTTCATTCAGATGCGCTCCGGCAGTGGGTCGGACGGCGGGTGCGGCGACCAGTGGTCACCTCCTCGCAGGATGCCCAGCGCCTCATGGCCGTGGGTCAATAGTAGGTCAAGCCCCGAGCAATTCGGAGCAAATTCCCCGTGCAGCTGCGCGTACGTCGGGTGCGCGTAGGTCTGGTACAGCACGCGGATGCCCGCCGCGGCGAAGCGCGCGGCGTCCATGTAGCGCGCGCCGTCGCGCCCGGCCAGGTAGGTGTCGGCCCCGACGGCGCGGCAGAGCGCGATCAGCCGCTCGGTCGGATCCGTCGCGGTGATGGCCAGCGTCGAGGCCAGGCGGGCCGGCGTGCCGATGCCGACGGCGCCGGCCAGCCACTGCGCGGAGGCCACCGCCAGCGGCGCCAGGTGCGTCCAGTCGGTCGCGAAGAGACGCCGGAGTGCCTCGTGATGGGACGGCAGGTGCGACGCCGCCTCGTACGCCTGCTCGATGGCCCGCAGGTGACGAGCCCGCCAGGGCTGGGCCGCGTCGACCTCGACCTCGGCGACCGGCGTGCCCAGGCGCGCGTGCACCGGCACCGTGATCCAGCGCGGGCCGGCCGCCGTCTTGATGCGGTTGCGGTTCTGCCAGCCGTTCTTCTCGTACTGCACCGTGTCCAGGAAGACGAAGTGGTCGGCGGCGGCCCACTTGGCCAGGTAGCCGAGCCACGGCATGTAGTGCGGCTGGTGGATGGCGAGCGCGCTCATCGCCCTACGCTCACGGGCGCACGAAGATCGGATTGCTCAGCACGCGCTGCTGGGCGCCACGGGCCTCCACGCGCAGCACGATCGGGCCGCCGTCGGTCGTCTCCCGGTGCACGGCGCGCAGCGGCGTGGCGCCGCGCTCGAGCGTCGAGACGAGGCCGTTGCGGACGATCGTCAGCCGCACGTCGTGGGGGCGGCCGTCGCTCGCCTCCACCGCCACCGCCAGCTCGATGGGCGTGCCGGCCGGCACCCGCAGCGTCTCGCCCGCCTCGGCCGAGACGGCGCCGGCCCGCGCGGTGAACTCGGCGAGGTCGAAGCCCAGCTCGCGCGTGCGCTGCGCGGCGTACATCCGCCCGCGGCGTAGCGCGTCGAGCACGCCCGCCGGAGTCTTGTGCTCGACCAGGAACACGGTCTGCACCGGCCCCACCTGCTTGCCCGCACTGAGACCGTGGAAGCCCGACTCGCCCACCGCCCACGCCGGTCGGCTGCGCTCGCCCCGCGCGTACTCGGCGAGCAGCCGGTCCCAGCCGCCGCCGGGCCGCTCGAACGTGGTCGTGTCCTCGTACACGGCGCCGAACGCGGTGTAGCGGAAGGTCTTCAGCAGATCGTCGGGATACGGCTCGGTCTGCCAGCCCACCCGCACCGGCCCGTAGTGCTGTTCGCCCATGTCACGGGCCTCGGGGAACGACCACACACTGGCGCCCCCGAGCTGCTCGACGCGATCGATCAGCGCCTGGTAGGGCGCCACGCCCGCCTCCCGCCACGTCGGGTACCGGTCGGTGAGGAACGGCCAGCCGCGCACCAGCGCGACGGCGCCGATGGCGCATAGCACGGCGCCCCGGGCCCAGGCGCGCTGGCGCACGACGACGACGGCCCCGCGGCCGAGCCGGCGCCGCACCGGGCGACGCCGCAGGAGGAAGACGATGCCGGGCACGAGCAGCAGCACGGGCAGCGCATCGAGGAGCGACTGCGCGGTCACCTGACCGCCCGCCTGGCCGGGCACCGGCAGCGTGCGCAGCGCCGCCGGATCGGTGACGCCGAACACGAGGAGGTTCTTCTGCAGCTCGTGCACCGTCATGTCGAGCGCGATCGGCGAGCCCGTCCAGTGATAGTGCGGCATCACCTCCACGCCGGGGATGAGCAGCACGTGCGGCAGCCGTTGCTGCACCGCGGCGACCCGGTCGAGGTAGCGCGCCGGCGCGTCCCCGACCGAGGCCTCCGAGCGCGTGACGCGCGTGAGCGCGCGGAACGGGGGCAGGCCGTACGACACGCGGAGCTGGTAGTTCTCGGCCAGGAGCAGCGCGCCGATCCCCTGCTGGTCGGCCAGCCCCACCAGCGACTCCAGCGTGAAGTCGCCGGTGGTCAGCTCGGAGTGGACGTGCAGCACGCCGCGCACGCGCTCGAGTGCCGGGGCCGGCGACGCGGCGCCCAGGATCGCGACGAGGGCCAGGGCCAGGGCCGAGTGCCTCACCGGCCGAGTCTCCGCGAGCGGACGAGCCCGTCGTAGATCGCGCGCATGGCGGCGGCCGCCACCGTCGTCGAGAACGCCTCCGCGCGGGGACGGGCGCCGGCCCCCAGCTTGGTCCGCAGCGCGGCGTCGGCGCCGAGCTCGGCGAGCGCGCCGGCCAGCGCGCTCGCGTCCTCGGCGGGGACAAGCAGCCCGCACTCCCGGTCGAGGATCACGTCGGCGATGCCGCCGACGCGGGTGCCGACCACCGGCAGACCGAGCGCCATGGCCTCCACGAGCACGCGACCCATGCCCTCGTTGCGCGAGGGCGCGGCGAGCACGTCGGCCCCGGCCAGGCGCCCGATCACGTCGGTGACCGAGCCGGTGATGTGCAGCCGGTCGGCGACGCCAAGGGCCTCGGCCCGGGCCTGCAGCGCCTGGCGCTCGGCGCCCTCGCCGATCAGCAGCACGTGGGTCTCGGGCACGCGCGCGGCGACCTCGGCCAGCGCCTCGACGAGCAGGTCGAACCCCTTGATCGGCACGAGGCGGCCGACGCCGGCGATCACGTACGCCTCGGCCGGTAGTCCGAGCCGCGCCCGGGCCTCCGCCCGCGGCGGGGCGGCCGCCCGGAGTGCCTGCGTGGGCACGCCGCTCGGCACCACCTGGAACTGCGCCGGCCGGCCGATGCCGCGCTCCAGGTGCTCCTCGACCTCGTGCGGCGTGAGCGTGACGATCGTGTCGGTCCAGTGGGCGGCGATCCGCTCGAGGCCGACGAACATCGCCGTGCGCGGCCGGCTCCAGTAGCCGTAGAAGATGTGGCCGTGGGGCTGGTGGATTACCGCCGGCACCCCGGCCAGCCACGCGGCCAGCCGGCCCACGAAGCCGGCCTTGGAGGTGTGGGTGTGCACGATGGCCGGCCGCGCGCGGCGGAACAGCCGCCAGAGCTGCAGCACCGCGGCGACGTCGCGGGCCGGGCTGACCTCACGCACGAGCCCCTCGATCTCCACCACGCGGCAGCCGCGCCGGCGCGCCGCCTCGACGATCGGCTCCTCGGACTCCGGCCCCAGCACCAGCGTGGAGGCGTAGCCCACGCGGTCGAGCGCCTCGATCTGCGACACGGTGTTCTCCGAGGAGCCTCCCATCGTGAGGCGCGTGATGACGTGCATGACCGTGATCACGGTGTGGCGCGCCTGCGCGCGTACAGCTCCAGCGAGGGTCCGATCACCCAGCGGCGGCCCGACACCGCGTGGACCGCGCCTGCCGCCGCTGAGGCCAGAGCGCGCAGCGGGCGGGAGCCGCCGAGCTCCGAGTTGACGACGGACAGCACCTCGAACCCGCCGTCCTCCACCAGGCGGCGCAGCGCCCGGGGGCCGAAGGAGAACAGGTGCAGGATCGGGTACGTGTCCAGGCTCCGCCACCTCGCCAGGGGTCCGAGGTGGCCGAGCGCGCGCGTCCACCGGCGGTGGAAGGCGCCGTTGGGCACCCGCACGATCAACAGGCCGCCCGGGCGCAGCACGCGGGCGGCCTCGCGCACGACGGCGCTCGGCTGCGGCGTGTGATCGAGCACGTTGACGAGCGTCACCGCGTCGAAGCGGCCGGAGCCGAACGGCAGCGCATCCGCCGTCGCCAGCGTCGCCGGCGCGGTCCCCCGCGCCGCCACGCACGCCTCCGGCGAGAGATCGGTCCCGATCGTCCGCCAGCCGGCCGCGCGCGCCGCGGCCATGAGATGCCCGCCGCCGCAGCCGACGTCGAGCAGAAGGCCGGGCGTGCTCAGCGCGCGCGCGCGCCCGACGATGGCGGCCAGCATGAGCTGGCGTGACGGCTCGATGTGCTCAGGCGGAAAGCGCTTGGCGTACTGGACGCGGTACTGGGCGAGCGTCTCCGACTCGCTGGGCAGCGCCGCCACGCGACGCACGCCGCAGCGCGCGCACCGGCTGTAGCGGCGGCCGGCGTAGAGCAGTCCGGAGGCCTGCAGGACCCCGCCGCACGCCTCACAGGCCTCCCGCGGCGGCGCGACGTGCACGCGCCGGCCCGCCACCTCCGCGAGCGTGCGCTCGAGCGCGTCGACCACGCGCTCCCAGCCGTAGCGTGTCTCGGCGTGGTGCCGGCACTGCGCGCGCAGCCGCGCGGCCTCGCCGCCGTCGCCGCCCAGCCGCGCCAGCAGCGCGTGGAGGTCGGCCGCCATCGCCGCGGCCGTGGCGTCCTGGAAGACGAGGCCGGCGTCGAGTGGATCGAGCAATTCCGGCGTCGCTCCGACCCGCGTGCCGAGCACAGGCGTGCCGCACGCCAGCGCCTCGGCCGTTACCAGGCCGAAGCCCTCCAGCTCGCGCGTCGGCAGCACGAAGACGTCGGCGGACTGGTAGTAGCGCGGCAGGTCGGCCTCGGGCACGAAGCCGAGGAACGTCACGTGCTTGTCCAGGCCCAGCGCGGCCACCTGCTCCTCGAGCGGGCGGCGCTGCGAGCCCGAGCCGCCGATCAGGAGCTGCACGTCGGGCACCCGGCGGGCCAGCGTGGCCATCGCCTCGATCAGCGTATCGAGCCCCATCCGCGCCTCGAGGTTGCGGACGGTGAAGAGGAGCGGGCGCTCGAGCGGCAGGCCCAGGCGCGCCCGGACCGAGCGGCGGTCCGGCGCCGGCTGGAAGTGCTCGACGTCCACGCCGCCCGGGATGTTGACCAGCCGATCGGCGGGAATCCGGTAGAGCTTCCACAGGAGCGTGCGCGAGAAGTCGCTCTCGACGTGGATGCGGGCGGCGCGCCGCAGGCACGCGCGCTCGGCCGCCCACAACGCGGCCACGCCGGCCAGTCCGGCGGCGCCGCCGCGATGGTGCGTCGTCATCCGCTGGCGCGAGCGGTACTCCAGCGGCGCCGGGGACAGGAACGAGTAGAGGGCCGGCACCCGGCGCCCGGCCGCGGAGGCGAGCACGCCGTAGCCCGAGAGGGGCTGGTAGACGTTCAGCACGTCGGCATCGCGCGCGGCCAGCAGGCGCGCCGCCGCCCGGCGCGCCTGCAACACCGTCGTCTGCAGGAAGCTCAGCGGAGAGTGGCGCGTCGAGGCGAACTCGACGATCTCCACACCCTCGCGCACCGTCGGCGGGGCGGGCTCGCCGGCCGCCGTCCGGCAGAGGATGCGCACGTCGTGGCCGCGCCGGGCCAGCCGCCGCGTCTGCTCCCACAGCACCCGCTCGGCGCCACCGATGACCGCCAGCGCCGAGACGTCGGCGATCGCGAGGACGCGCAGCGGCGTCACCCGAGCCTCCAGGCCGACCCGCGATCGAGGTATTCGCGCAGCCACAGCTCGGCCATCATGAGCGTCCACAGCCGGTCGGCGTGCGAGCGCCGGCCCTCGGCGTGCTCGGCCCGCAGCCGCGCCACCGCGTCGGGGCGGAACAGGCCGCGCGCGCGAATCTGTTCCGGGGACAGCAGGTCGTCCAGCAGCGGCCGCAGGTCGCTGCGCAGCCAGCGCGCCAGCGGGATCATGAATCCCTGCTTGCGATGCGACAGCACCGCGGGCGGCAGCACGTCGGCGTAGACGGCCTTGAGCAGCCCCTTGAGTCGTATGCCGGGCAGCTTGACCGCCGAGGGGATCGCCAGGCTCGCCTCGATCACGCGGTGATCGCAGAACGGCGCGCGCAGCTCGAGCGAGCTCGCCATGCTCATGCGGTCGGCCATCACCAGCAGGTCGTCGGGCAGGTAGGTCGACAGGTCGATGCGGAAGGCGCCGTCGACCGCGTCGCCGGGGACCCGTGTCGCCCACGCCGTCCGGCCGTCGGCGTCCGGATCGCCGGCCAGGTGCGCGGCCAGCGCCGGGGTGGCGAGCGCGGCCAGCGCGGGGTCGTCGAAGAACCGCGTCCACGTGAAGTAACGCTCGGGCAGCGGGCGCTCGGCGCCGGCCACGAAGCGCACGACCCAGTCGCGCAGGTTGCGGCTCGTGTAGGACTCGCTCAGCACGGAGGCGGCAACGGCTCCGGCCGGGCGGCGCAGCCAGCGGGGCACCCGGGCCCACGCCTCCGACACCCGCACGCCCAGGTAGCGCGGATAGCCGGCGAAGGTCTCGTCCCCGCCGATGCCGGACAGCGCGACCTTCACGTGCCGGGCGGTCGCGGCCGCCACCGCGTACGTCGCGATGGCCGACGAATCGGCGAACGGCTCGTCGAAGCCGCGCACGATCACCGGCGCCAGCTCGGCGGCCTTGGGCTCGAGGATCTCCTCGTGGTGCTCGGTGCCGAAGCGCTCGGCCACCTGGCGCGCGAAGGGCAGCTCGTCGTAGGACGCGGCCGAGGCGCCGAAGCCGATCGAGAACGTCGCCAGCCGTCCGCTCGTCACCTCGCGCATGCTGGCGACGACGACGCTGGAGTCCACCCCGCCCGAGAGGAACGCGCCCAGCGGCACGTCGCTCTCCAGCCGCAGCCGCACCGCCTCGCGGATCTCGTGGCGCAGGCGCTCGGCCAGCTCGACCGGATCCGGCCGGCGCGCCGGCCCCGCGGCGGGCAGCGACCAGTAGCGGCGCGCCATGAGCGTGTCCCCGTCGAGCGTGGCGGTGTGGCCGGGCGGCAGCTTGGCGATGCCGGCGAAGGCCGAGCGCGCCGCCGGCGTATAGCCGTAGGCCAGGTAGTGATGCAGCGCCGGCCAGTCGACGGCGCGCCCGGGCCCGGGATGGCAGAGCAGCGCCTTGATCTCCGAGGCGAAGACGAACGTGCCGCCGCCCTGCCAGTAGTAGAGCGGCTTCTTGCCCAGCCGGTCGCGGGCCAGGAAGAGCCGGCGCCGCCGGGCGTCCCAGATGGCGAAGGCGAACATGCCGCGCAGGTGATCCACGCAGCCCTCGCCGTCGGCTTCCCAGGCGCGCAGGATCACCTCGGTGTCGCTCTGCGTGCGGAAGCGGTGACCGCGCGCCTGCAGCTCGGTGCGCACCGCGCGGAAGTTGTAGATCTCGCCGTTGAAGACGAGGGTGGTGGCGCCGTCGTCGCTCGACATCGGCTGGCGGCCGGTGACGAGGTCGATGATCGACAGCCGTGTCATGCCGAGCGCGGCGCCGTCGGCGGCGTGGGCGCCGCGGTCGTCGGGGCCACGGTGCTCGAGCGCGGCGAGCATCGCGTCGAGCGTGGCGCGCGCGGGGACGCCGCCCACGATGCCGGCGATGCCGCACATCAGCCGGCCCTCCGCGCGAGCGCCGGGCGCACGCCCGCCGTCGCCAGCAGCAGATCCACCACCCGCCCCGCCGTGTGCTCGGTGCTGAAGCCGGCGGCGCGGGCCAGCCCCGCTCGCCGCAGCGTGGCGCGATCGAGCTCCCCGCCGAGCACGCGGGCCAGGGCGGCCGCCAGCGCGCCCTCGTCCTCGGGCTCGACGAGCACGCCGGCGGCGCCCACCACCTCCGGCAGCGCGCCGCGGCGGCTGGCGATCACCGGCGCCCCGCACGCCATCGCCTCCAGCGCCGGCAACCCGAACCCCTCCTCCAGCGACGGCAGCACGACCGCCGCGGCGCCGCCGTAGAGCGCCGGCAGGTCGGCGTCGTCCACCACGCCCGCGAAGATCACGCGATCGGCGAGGCCCAGCGCGGCCGCCTGGGCCGCCAGCGCCGGCCGCCCCGCCGCGCTGCCGCCGGCCAGCACCAGCCGATGGGCCGCCCGCAGCGGCTCGGCCAGCGCCGCCCAGGCGCGGAGCAGCCGGGGCAGGTTCTTGTGCGGCAGGAAGTTGCCGACGTAGAGCGCGTAGGCGGCGCCCAGACCGTAGCGCTCGCGCAGGGCCGGCGACGGCGCCGCCGGGCGGAACTCGGGGCCGAGGCCGACGGGGATGACCGCGATGCGCTCGGCCGCGATGCCCAGGCGCGCGACGATCGCGCGGCGGCTGTGCTCGGAGTCCGCGATGATCGCCGCAGCGCCGCGCGCGTAGAGCCGCGCCGCGCGCGTCATGACGGCGTCGTAGATCGGCCGCCGGCGGCCCGGATAGCCGATGAAGAACAGATCGTGGATGGTGACGACCACCGGGCACGGGGCGATCAGCGGCCGCTTGTAGTACGGCGACAGGAACACGTCGATCCGGTCCCGCCGGAGCGCCGCCGGCAGCGCCACCTGATCCCACCACTGCGTGACGGCCCCGACCACCACGACCGTGCTGACACCGGCCGGCGCCGCGTCGAGCTGGGTGCCGCGATCGCCGTAGAGCACGCAGTCGAGGCCGCGGGCGGCGGCGGCGCGCAGCACCTCGAGCGTGTAGCGGCGGATGCCGGTGCGCACGCCGGCGCGCAGCTCCCGCCCGTCGACGGCGATACGCGGGCTCACAGAGCGCCCCGCCCGCCGAGCATTCGCGCGTAGACGGCCTGCACGCGGGCGGCGTGCGCCGACAGGTCGAAGCGCCCGCGCACGTCGGCCGCGGCCGCCGCCACGCGGGCGCCGGTGACGGCCTGGTCGGTCAGCGTCAGCGCGATGGCGACCGCCAACGCATCCGGATCCTCGGGCGGCACCAGCAAGGCGGTGACGCCGTCCGTGCACACCTCCGGAATGCCACCCACGGCGGTGGCCACCACCGGCACGCCGCTGGCCATGGCCTCGATGAGGATGCGGCCGAACGCCTCCTGCCGCGAGGGCAGCACCACGACAGCGCACAGCCGGAGCAGTGCCGCCACGTCGTCGCGATAGCCGGCGAAGCACGCGGGCAACCCGACCGCCGCCGCCCGCGCGCTTAGCGTCTCGCGCAGCGGGCCGTCGCCCACGAAGAGGAACGCCGTGGCCGGCAGCTTGTCGTGCAGCCGCGCGGCGGCGTCCACGAGGACGTCGACGCCCTTGCCTCGCTCCAGCCGGCCGAAGTACCCGACCACCGGCACCGCCGGAGCGAGGCCCAGCGCGCGACCCAGCTCCGGGTCGGCTGGTCCCGGCACGAAGCGGGCCGGGTCCACACCGTTGGGCACGACGGTGACCTTGCCGGCGGCCCCCGCGAGGCGACCCAGCCGCGCGGCGGTGGCGTTCGAGTTGACGACGATGGCGCCGGCCAGCCGCGCCAGCAGGCGATCCAGGCGTGGATCGGGCTCGGCCACGCGGACGTGCCAGACCAGGGGCACGGCGAGCCCGCGCGTGGCCAGGCCGGCGTACAGCGTCCCGCGGCTGCCGTGCGAGTGGACCAGGGCAACCTGCTCGCGGCGCAGCAGGCGACGCAGCCGGATCAGCGCCAGCGCCGAAACGGCGAGCGTCCACGGCCGCACCGGCGGCAGCCGCACGACGTGCACGGGCACGCCGAGCGCGCGCAGCCGCGTGCCCACCTCGCCCTCGGCGGTCACCGAGGCCACCACGCGCAGCCGCCCGCGGTCCAGCCTGGCGGCCAGCCCGAGCAGGCTCTCCTCGCCGCCGCCGACAATGTCGGCGAAGTTTGCCATCAACAGGATCGTCGGCGGCTCGGCGTCGGTGGCCGTCGCCACCGGCCGGCCGAGACGCCCGGTGAGCTCGGCCAGGCGCACGGCGTTGACCAGCACGACGAGCGCGGCCATCGCGCTCAGCACGAAGCCGTGCCAGCCCTCGCGGTAGCCGCGCTGTAGCACGTACTTGCGGAGGAACACGGCCGGCGGCTTGAGCGCGAGCCACCACAGCAGTCGCAGCGGCCCCAGCCGCGCCCCCCGGCGCCGGAGCATGCGCGCGTCGTAGGCCGTGTAGACGAGGAGCTTGCGCACGTGATCGCTCAGCGAGTCGTAGCTGTGGTGCAACAGGTCCTCGGCCAGATCCCCGACCGATCCGTCGACGACGACCTCCTCGTGGACCAGCGCGTCGGTGAAGCGGCCGTGGCCGCGGCGGAAGAGGCGCAGCACCGGGCTCGGGTACCAGCCGCAGTGTCGGATGAAGCGGCCCAGGTAGGACGTGAGCCGCGGCATCCGGAAGCCCATCGCCGGGCCCGGCTCGGCCACCGCAGCCTCGATCGCCAGCCGCAGCGCCGGCGTGACCTCCTCGTCGGCGTCGAGGCTCAGGATCCACGGGTGACTGGCCTGGGCGATCGCAAAATTCTTCTGCTCGCCGAACCCGGCGCTCATCGGACGCTCGATCACGCGGGCGCCGTAGGCGCGGCAGATGGCCGCGGTGTCGTCGCCGCTGTGCTGGTCGACGACGACGATCTCCTCGGCCCAGCGCACGCTGTCGAGACAGCGCCGGATGCGGCTGGCCTCGTTGCGGGTGATCAGCACGACCGAGATCGGCGGCCGCTCAGCCACCGGCCATCCCCGCCCGCCGGCGGCGCACCACCGCCGCGAGCTCGCGCAGCCGGCCCACCTCGGCGCCGGCGTCGGCCACCATCTTCACGAGCGGCGTGAGCCACCAGCCGGCCCGGTGGCTAGGATAGCGGCGTGCGAAGGCGAAGCGGCGCAGCAGGGCTCCGTAGTACACGCCCAGCAGCAGCGGCGCCGTGAGCCACACCGGCCACGGCAGCCAGACCAGCACCGCGGCGACCGCGACGGCGCGCAGCAGCATCGAGCCGCGCACGAGCGAGCCTACGACGGCGGCCGGTCGCGCCTTGGCCGGCAGGATCAGGATCTCCGCGCGGCCGCGCCGCACGAACCAGCGGAAGATCGCGCCCAGCCGCTGGCGCGGCTTGTGGTAGACGATCGCGTCCGGCACGTAGCGGCACGGCCAGCGCGCGGTCACGGCCTCGGCCAGCAGGCTGTCCTCGCCGCCGAGCGCCGCCCGCGGCGAGAAGCCCCCGGCCGCCTCGATCGCCTCGCGCCGGTAGGCGCAGTTGCAGGTCGACAGGTGCGCGGTCGGCACCACCCGGCCGCCGGCCGCGGCCAGGTAGCGCAGGCCGCCGCCCGGGAAGCCGAGCACGCTCTCGGCGTAGCCGATGGCGTTGCAGTCACGCACGAGCACCGCGCCGGCGGCGCCGCCCACGCTCGGATCGGCGAGCAGCGGGCCCACGAGCGCGTCGAACCAGCCGCGCTCCACCTCGCAATCGTCGTCGACGAAGACCAGCAAGCTGCCCTTGGCCGCCGCCACCGCCCGGTTGCGCACGTAGGCGAAGCCCCGGCCCTCGGGCGGCAGCGCCACGTAGCGGACGCCCGGGATCGGCTCCGGATGGGCGGTCTCCTCGATCACCACGATCTCGACGCCGTCACGCTCCACGCCGTCGGCGCGCAGCGAGGCCAGCGCGCGGGCCACGTCGGGGCGCCGGTCCTTGGTGCAGATCAGCACCGAGATGGTCGGGGTCTCAGAGACAGGCACGGCCATACCTGAGCGAGCCCCACCAGCGCCCGCCCGTCATCGCGGCCGCCTTGGCGAGCAGGCAGCCGACCAGTCCCCAGCGCCCGAGCCAGGAGACGCGCAGCCCGCGGGCGCGCGCGCGGCGGGTGACGTCCCACCACAGCCAGCCGCCGTAGAGCGGCAGCAACACGAGCAGCGGACGCCAGAGCAGGCCGAGCCCCAGCAGGGCCAGCGCCTTCTTGTCGGGCGAGCCGGCGTCGATCCACAGCGCCAGCGGAAAGCGCTCGCGCACGATCGGCAGGCGCGGCAGGTCGAGCCACAGGCCGCGCGGCACGTGCCGGCGCATCAGCCAGGCGTGGCTGCGCCCGAACCCGAACGACTGGCGCAGCATCGGCCGCAGGGCCACGCGGTGCTGGTGCTCGACGACGGCGTCCGGCGTGTAGACGATGGCGGCGCCGGCCGCGTACAGGCGCGCGCACAGGTCGTAGTCCTCACCGTAGATGGCCACCGACTCGTCGAAGCCGCCGAGCCGGCTCAGCAGCTCGCGGCGCACCGCGAGGTTCGCCGTGGGAAAGCCGCCCGCCCACGGCGTCCACCGGGTGTGGCGGGACGGCGCCACCGGCAGCTGCAGGGTGAAGAGGCTGCTGAACGTCTCCACGATCCCGCGCGGCGGAGTCGAGGCCAGCCCGCCGGCGACGGCGCCGACGGTGGCGTCGGCCAGCGGCGCGCTCAGCGCGGCCAGCCAGTCCGGGCGCGGACAGCAGTCGGCGTCGGTGAAGACGACGACGTCGCCGGTGGCCGCGCGGACGCCGGCGTTGCGCGCGCTCGAGGCGCCGCGCCGCGGCTCGCGGATCACGATCACCTTCGCGGTCGGGGCCGAGGCGGCGAAGGCCTGCAGCCGGGCGGGCGTGTCGTCGGTGGAGCCGTTGTCGACGAGCACGATCTCGTCGGGCGCCGGCGCCAGCGCCGCCAGCGCGGCCAGCGTGCGCGGCAGCGTGCGGGCCGCGTTCAGCACCGGGACGACGACCGTCAGGCGCGGCGTCACGCCGTGGCTCCGCGCGCCTCGAGCGAGGCGTAGAGCGCCTCGAGCGGCGCCAGGCACACCTCCCAGCGGTAGTGCGCCTCCACCAGCGCGCGGGCGGCGCGGCCCAGCCGCGCGGCCTGGGCGCGATCGGCGAGGAGTCCGCGCACGGCGGCGGCGAACTCCGCCGGCGTGTCGGCGATGACGACGTCGTGGCCGGGCGTCAGCGCCAGCCCCTCGGCGCCGATCGAGCTAGAGACGACGGCCTTGCCGGCCGCCATCGCCTCCAGCATCTTGAGCCGCGTGCCGCCGCCACCCCGCATGGGGTTCACGAACACGCCCGCGCGCGCATAGAGGGGCGCCAGGTCGGGCACGAAGCCCAGCAGCCGCAGCCGGGGCGCCGTCGTGGCGAGCGCCGAGAGCGCCGCGCCCGGATCGCGGCCGGCCACGAGCACCTCAGGCTCGTCGGGGCCCAGCCGGGGCAGCACCTCGCGCGCGAACCACGTCATGGCGTCGCGGTTGGGCCCATAGCTGAGCAGTCCCACGAAGAGCACGGCGTCGCCCGGCGGCGAGGGCTTGAGCGCGTCGGCGTCGACGCCGTTGGGGGCGAGGACGACCCGCGTGGACGGTGCCAGCGACCGCACCAGCGCGGCCTCATCGGCGGAGACCGCCACCACGGCGTCGGCGTTGCGGGCCACGGCCTGCTCGAAGCGCTGCAGGCGCCAGGTGCGCAGTCGCCCGCGCGCCCGGTGCAGTCTCGTGGGCGCCAGCATCGCGGCCCGACGATAACTGAGATGGTAGACGCAGCCCTCGTCCACGACCGCCGGCACCGGCGCGCGCGCACGGCCGAGCCCGGCGGCGGCGGCGCCGAACGTCCCCTGCACGTGCACCGCCTCGGCGCCCCAGTCGCGCACCGCGCGCCACACCGCGGCCGTCGTCTCCGCGGCCACGACGACCGGCGCCAGGCCGCGCCGCGCCCGGGCCGGGTGCACGGCGACCGGCACGCCGAGCGCAGCGGCGGCGCCCCCGGCATCGCCGGGCTCGAGCGAGAGCAGCGTGACCTCGTGGAGCCGGCGCAGCGCGGCCACGATGCGGGCGACGCGGATGCGGGTGCCGGAGTCGGCCGGGTACGGCATCACGTGGGTCACCACGACGATGCGCATCTCAGCGGCCCTCCGCCCGCGCCCGCCGCCAGGCCTGCCAGCCGGCGACGGCCCCACGGATCAGGACGGCGTGACGGCGAGCCAGGAACGCCGGCCCCGCGGCCAGGAACGCGCGATTCAGGACGTGCTCGCGGTAGAGCCGCCCCAGGAAGCGCGCGCGATCGCCGCCGCCGAGCAGCTTCAGCGCGAAGTAGGTGTTGTTCCGGAAGAACGGCTCGTACCAGGCGTGCGAGCTCTCGGTGCGGCCGAGCAGGTGGCCGTTGTCGCAGCCGCCCGGCGTTCCGTAGTGGTGGAGCACGCGGGCCTCGGGATCGTAGCGGATGCGGTAGCCGGCCCGGATCACGCGCAGGCTGAAGTCCGTCTCCCAGCGAAAAGCATTGGCGGTGTAGCGCTCGTCGAAGCCGCCCAGCCGCCCGACCAGCTCGCGCCGGAAGGACATGTTGGCGCCGGCGGCCGTCGGCACGTCCATCGCGTGGGGATGATCGAAGTTCATCGCCAGAAAGCCGAGCGAGCCCGCCACCGCCGGCCGCGGCAGATCGGCGCGGCGCTCGGCGTTGACGATGCGGCCCACGACGCCGGCGATGGAGGGCTCGTCGTAGTGGCGGGCGTGCCGCGCCAGCAGATCGCGGTCCTCGATCTCGATGTCGTCGTCGAGGAACAGCAGCAGCGGGGCGGCCGCCATCCGCGCGCCAACGTTCACCGCGGCCGTCACGCTCGGCTGCTCGAGCCGGACGTGGCGCGCGTGCGGCGGCAGCGCGCGCAGCACCGCCCACGTGGCGGGCTCGTGGTCGGGGCTCTGGTCCACGATCAGCACCTCGAACGCCGGGTGACGCTGGGCGAGAACACCGGCCAGGCACCGGCGCAGTGGCTCCTCGCGCCGGTAGGTCGGGATGATCACCGAGACGGTGAGCATGGCTCCGGCACCGGGCCGCGGCAGAGATAGCCGGCGATCACGAGCCCGCCGGCCTGCACGCGCGCCGGCAGCCGCTCGACCAGCACGCGCACGCGATCGAGATCCTCCACCGACAGGGCGCGCAGGGCGCGGAGCGCCAGGGGATACGCCGCGGCGCCGAGCAGCACGGCGGCCGTCAGCCCCGGCGCGCTGCCCAGCGTCCACACCGGCACCGCCGCGACCGCGCCCATCGCGAGCGCGGCGGCGGTGATGCGCGCGAGCGCGGCCATCGGCACGCCGGCCCCCGCGATGCGGACCGCGGCGCGGATGGCCAGCACGCTGCCGAGCGCCTGGGCGGCGAGGCTGGCCAGCGCCGCGCCCAGCGCGCCGGCCAGAGGGATGAGCACCACCGCCAGGACGAGATCGACGACCGCGGCCAGGATCCCCTGGCGCAGCAGCCGATCCTGCCGCTTCGTGGCGTGCAGGACGGCGGGGCTGGCCCCGGCCGCGAACGCGACCAGGCTGCCGAGTGCCAGCGCCGCCAGCACGGGCGCCGCCGGGTCGTAGGCGGGGCCGTAGAGCACACGCACCACGGCCGGCGCCGTCACCGCGAGGCCGACGGCGAGCGGCGCGCCGAGGAGCACCAGGTAGCGCATCGCGGTCGCGTGCAGCACGGCCAGCTCCCCGGAGCGACCGGCCCCGACCAGCGCGGGAAAGCTCGGGAAGAGCAGGATCGAGGCCTGAGCCGGAATGCGGCTAGCCTGGGCGGCGACGCCGAAGGCCAGCGCGTAGAAGGCGATCTCGGCCGCGGGGGCCAGCGCCTGCAGGAGCGCGACCTCGGTTCGCTGCCAGACGATGGCGTCGAGCACGACGAGGGCGCTGGCGCTGCGCGCGTAGCGGATCAGGTCGGCGCGCGCGTCAACGGTGAGCGGGCCCGCCCCCGGCAAGGCGCCCCGGCGCCGGCCCTCGCGCCGGGCCAGCCACACGAGGACGCCGAGCCCGGCGGCGTTGGCCACGGCGTGGGCGAGGAGCAGACCGCCGACGCCGGCATCGAGACCGGCGACGAGGACGAACAGTCCGGCCAGGAGCCCGAGCATGCCGACGCTGAGCAGCGCCGGCCGGCCGAAGACCTGCAAGCCCGAGAGGAATGCGCCGAGGCTGCCGTTGAGCACCAGCGACGGCACGCTGAGCGCGGTGAGCAGCAGCGGCAGGCGCCAGGCGCCGGGCACCGCCCGCGCGGTGAGCGCGATCACGGTGACCGCGATCAGGACCAACCCGAGCTGCCATCGCACGACCAGGCGGAGGAGCGCGCCGGCCGTGGCCGGGCGCCCGGCGCCCATCGCCTCGGCCACGTAGCGCGTGAGCGTCGTCGGCAGCCCGAGGCTCAGCACGACCGCCAGCAGTCCGGCCAGCCACACCAGGAAGGCGTAGCGGCCCATGTCGTCGGGACGCAGATAGCGCGCGGTCAGCACGGAGATCAGCACGCCGAGCGCGGCCCGCACGACGAAGCCGCCCGTCATCGCCGCGAAGTCGGCGCCGAGCCTGCGCGTTCGACTGCCGGGCGGCGCGGTCGCCGCCGGGGTCGTCATCGCGCGAGTGCCTCGGAGGCAGCCACGGCCCGCGGCGCCCACAGGCGACGGATCACGACGGCCACGGCCGCGAAGACCGCCAGGCTCATCGCGAGGACGAGGGCCTGGTTCGCCGCCAGGTGCCAGCCGGCCGGCGTCGCCAGCATCCGCACGAGGTCGCGCGCGGTCACGTCCTCGCGCGCGAGCGTCGTGTGCAGCGTCTCGATCCCGAGCCAGGCGGGCAGCGTCTCCTTGAAGAGCACCGGCAGGCCGGTGCCGGACACGAACGTCTTGGCGGCGTAGAGCAGCGGTGCCGGATCGGCGATGTGCCCGGCCTGCACGACCAGGTAGGTCAGGCCGACGGAGGCGATGGCGAGCGTCCAGCGCAGGCGGGCGTCGGCGCGCTCCAGGACGGGCGCAGCGAAGGCGGCCAGCAGCGGCACCGCGGGGAACAGGTAGCGGGCGCCGGTGAACGAGCGCGGGAACTGGGCCAGCCAGGCAGCGCTCAGCCCCCACAGCGCCAGCGTGAAGAACGCGACGACCGCGGCCGGCACAGGTCGCCCTCCGCGCCAGGCGACGGCGAGGCCGACGACGCCGAGCAGGAGAAAGGGCGAGTAGAGCAGCAGTCCCTCGCGCTGATTCAGCAGCGAGTTCACCAGGACGGAGACGCTCGGCCAGCGGAAGTGCACGTCGGCGACGGCCTCGGGCAGGTTCAGGTACGAGGAGTACGCAAACCGCCAGGGGTAGCCGAAGAGCCGGGTGTTGTAGACCGCCAGCGCCGCCAGCGGCGGCAGCCCGCCGAGTGCGACGGCGAGGAGCGCACGGTGTCCGTCACGCGACCAGACGATGGCGGCGAGGCCGAGCCCGATCAGTCCGGCCGGGTACGCGACCAGAGCGGCGGCGCCGGCCAGCAGCCCGGCGAGCACGCGGCGCGGCCACGCGTCGGCCGTCACGGCCAGGCGGAAGGCCACGATCACCACCAGCGCCGCCACATTCTCTTTGAAGAGGCGCGAGGCGAAGAGGAACGCCGGCGTGCCGAACGCGAACAGCAGCGCCGCCCACCGGCCGCCGGCCGGGCCGGCGCCGAGCCAGCGGGCGAGCGCGGCGACCTCGCCGGCGGCGAGTGCAGAAGCGACGGCGCCGATCGCCAGCGTGGCGAAGACGTGAAACGCCGTGAACGCCTCGTGCGTGTCGACCGGGCCCGCCACCGAGCGCCACGCCAGATAGGTCGGCACCAGCACGAAGGCCAGGCCGGGCGGCGGCCCCGCCACCTTGAGAGGGCCGGACATCGCCACGTCGAAGTCACCGTACAAGTCGCTGTGGCTGACCTGCCAGCGGCCGGTCTCGACCAGCGAGGCGGCGGCGTCGAGCGCGGTCCACGACATGGGATTGAGGAGCAGCGGATTGACGAACAGGACGTAGACCAGCATCGCCGTCAGGAACAGCCGTCCCCGCTCGCCGGGCGCCACGGCGGACACCGGGGCGGCGCTCACCGCCCGAACCGCATCGCCAGCCCCTGGGCGGGATGCAGGCGGGGCGGCTTCACCGGCGGGGCGGTGGGCGGCGGGGGTGGGGCCAGCTCGGCGCGCTCGAGCGGCGGCAGCATCAGCACGATGCCGGCGAAGAACCAGAACGGCTCCATGATCCGCACGATGATGAACGTGTTGGAGCCGATGGCGTGGGCCAGCAGCCCGATGGTGCCCGCCATGAACCCGAGCGCGACCCCGCGGTCCTCGGGCTCGCGGAGCGAGCGGAACGCCGCGGCCGACGAGCGCAAGACGGTCCACACCAGCCACGCGAACGCGGCGAAGCCGATGGCGCCGGTCTCCACCAGCACGCGGGCGTACTGCGCGTCCATGAAGCCGAACCCGGTGACGCCGAAGCCGAACACGGGCCGGCGCATCCACCCGTCGATGGCCGAGCGGAAGCTGATGAGGCGCGCGGACGTCGAGGGGTCGAGCCCGACGCGGCCGATCCGGACGGTCGCCTGCCCCTTCTCCGGCTCGAACGTGTAGAGCACGCGCTTGGTGACCGAGGTGGGCAGCGTGAAGAGCAGGATCGGCGAGCAGAAGGCCAGGAGGAGCACGAGACCGACCATGAACCTCCGCTGCCGGCTGAACCAGGCGAGGACCAGCAGCACCGGGGGCAGCCCCACGTAGGAGGCGCGCGACAGCGTGAAGGTGAAGGGCAGCCCCATGAGGGCCACCAGGGCCAGGCAGATGACGCGCAGCCGAAGCCGGTGCGTCTCGAGCGCGATGCCGGCGGCGATCGCCATCAGGAGCAGCAGGTAGCCGCCGAAGGTGTTCGGCTCGCCGATCTCGCCCTCGAAGGGCGCCGACACCCGCTCGCCGCTCGGGATCTGCGCGATGCCCACCACGCTCACGACGGCGGCGGTGAGGAAGGCGGCGATGACCAGCCGGCGCGCGTGGGCGCGGTCCTGCACGTTGTTGACGACCATGTAGTAGACGACGAAGTACTCGACGTACTTGAGCACGTAGAAGAAGCCGGCGGAGCCGCCCACCGTTCCCGACAGGTAGCCGAGCAGCGTGGCCAGGACGTTGGCCAGGACGTAGGCGAGGATCGGCCGGTTGAGCGGCGTCTTGCCGACGAGACCGAGCTCCTTGTTGACGGCGGTCTTGGCCAACCAGGCGAAGCCGATGACGATGAGGACGAAGTCCTCGCTGCGCACGACGATGCTGCGTCCCTCGGAGAGCCCGCCTCCGCTGGCGGCGAACTCCGGGGACAGGAGCATCGAGAAGGTGACCACGTAGATGCCCCAGTCGTTGCGGAGGAACACCAGCCCGAACAGCGTGAAGGCGGCCAGGACGCCGACCGTGTAAGTGAACGAGGCGCGCGTGAGGCCCTGGGACAGTGCAAAGGCGGCGACCGCGAGGACGCCGATCGCCACGAGGTTGCCGAGCACCGGCGCGCCGCCCGGGCCCGCAGTTCCCAGTCGCATCGACGGGGCTACCGGACCTGGGTCACCTGGTGCGATAGGCCGAGGCGGCCCAGCTCTTCGGCCTTCGCCTCGGCCTGCCGGCGGGAGGCGAAGGTACCGTGACGGATCACGTAGGTGACGGCCTCGCCCGGCTGCGCGGCAACGCGCACGGAGTGGCCGAGGCCGCGGGCCTTCTCGGCGAGCTCGACGGCACCGCGCAGCGGCAGCGGCTCGCCCAGGCGGATGGCCGGCGGGTCCTGGCGCGCGATCGCCGCGCCGGCGAATCCCTGCTGACGCAGCGTCACGACCACGGTCTCGGCGTCACGCCCGGCCGGCAGCCTTTCGAGCAGGACTCCGTAGAGTCCGGCGCCGGACTGCTGGCGGAAGCGGGCCGTCGCGTAACCGGCCTGGATGAGCTGGCGCTCGACGCGCTCGGCGTCCTCCGTCGTCACGAACGGTCCAAACTCGACGGCGAAGCGCGGGGGCGGCGCCGGCGTGGCCGCCGCCGGGGGCCGCGCCGCGAGCGGCACGGGTGGCGTCACCGCGGGTACCGACGAGCCATTCTGTGAGGCGGTCGCACGTGGCACCACGACGGGACGCGCCGGCTCCGGCGCGGGGCCCGAGGGGGCGTCGCTCGACGGGCTCGGCGGAGCCGGCTCCGGCGCGGCGGCCGAGCCCGGCGCCTTGGCGGGCGGCGTGGGCGGTGTCGCCGGCGGCACCGGAGGTGTCGGCCTGGGCGGTGTCGCCGATCCGATGCCGAGTCGCTGGCGCAGGAGATCGAGCGGGCGGCTGCCGGCGCCGAAGACACCCATCTGCCAGGCGGCCACCGCAGCCAGCGCGGCGAGGAGGACGGCGAGGACACCGGCGCCGACGCCGAGATTGCGATAGCGCCGGCGGGAGCGTCCCGAGCCGGCCACCGCGGCGACGCGCAGGTCGGCCGGCGTGTCGGACGCCGGCTCCGCCGTCTCGGCCGCCTCGGGTCGGACGGCCTCGGCGGCTGACAGCCCCACCCGCGAGCGCACGTTGTCCCAGGCGCGGCGCAGCGGTCCACCCTCGCGGTCCGAGGGCGTCTCCTCGCCGTAGTAGTGCGTGTAGTAGTGCGTGTAGTTGTAGCCGGATACCTCAGTTTGCACGTCGTTGAGGACGACGCCCCACACCTTGGCCCGGGTGGACTCCAGGTGCGCCTTGGCCCGCTTGAGCACGAGCCGGCCGACCTTGCCGGCCTGGTAGACGAGCAGCACGCCGTCGGCCTGGCCGGCGACGATCGCGGAGTCCGTCACCGGCAGCACGGGCGGCGTATCGATGAGGACGATGTCGTACTCGGCGCTGACCGCGCGCAGGAAGTCGGCCATGGCGCTGGTGGACAGCAGCTCCGAGGGGTTGGCCGGGATCGGCCCCGCCTCGATGATGTGCAGGTTGTCGAGGCCGGGGGCGGCCATGATGTCTTCCATCTCGAAGCGGCCCATCAGGATGTCGGCCACCGTCCGGATGCAATCGCGCCAGCGCGCGTGGCCGACGAGGATGTCGCTGAGCCCCGGCTCGCGCTCGATGCCGAAGAAACGGTGGAGGCTCGGGCGACGGAGATTCGCGCCGACCAGCAGCGTCTTCTGTCCGCTCTGGGCCATCGTCAATGCGAGGTTGACGATCGTCGTCGTCTTGCCCTCCTGCAGCGTGGGGCTGGTGACGACGAGCACCTTGCCGCCCCGCTCCAGCCGCGCGAACTGGACGTTGGTGCGCAGCGTGCGATAGGCCTCGGCCACCGGCGACTTCGGATCGAAGTGCGTGATGAGCAGGGCGTGACTCTGCAGGGCCTCGGGCTCGATCTGGGCCAGCGCCGGCCGTCGCTCGATGAGGCGCTGCATCGTCTCCCGCGGATCGATGTGCGGAATGATGCCGAGCACGGGGACCTCCAGGTACGACTCGACGTCCTCGATGGTGCCGATGGAGGTGTCGAGCGTCTCCTGCAGGAACGCCAGCACGAGGCCGACCATGAGGCCGAGGGCGCCGCCGATGAGCACCATGTTGGCGCTCTCGCTGCCGATGGGCGCCGTCGGCTCCGTGGCCGGCCGCACCATCGTGACCTCCTCGACGCCCTCCGACTCCTTGATCAACGCCTCCTGATGGCGCGTCTTGAGCAGCGTCAGCAGGTCGTCGTTGACCTTGGCGTCGCGCTGCAGCCGGGCCAGGCTCAGCTCGACGGCCGGCACCTCGCGGTTACGCTGCAGCAGCTCGCCCATCTGGCGGCTGAGGATCTCCTCGCGGTTGCGCAGCAGCGCGATCTGGGCGCCCACCTCGCGGCGCATCTCGCGCCGGACCTCCCGCAGTCGGTCGTCGATCGCCTGCAGCCGGGGGTGGTTGTCGGTCACCTCCAGCGCCAGGTTGTTGCGCTCGAGGATGAGGTCGGTCTGGGTCGCCACCAGCCGCACGACGGCCGGGTTGGTGGTATCGATGAACACGCGGTCGGTGACGCTGGCGGCGTCGGAGCGCTCCAGCCGTCCGGCCACCTGCTCGAGCTCGATGCGCTGCTGGCGGGCCTTCTCGATGTCGCCCCGCACCTGCGTGAACAGCGAGAGCAGCATCGAGGATTCGGCACCCGGGGAGATGATCCGGTTGGCGTCGCGGAACGCCCACACCTCTTCCTCGGCCCGGCGCATTCGCGCCTCGACCTCCTTGAGCTGGGTCTCGATGAACTTGCGGGCCTCGATGATGCGGGAGTTGCGGTTGGCCCGGTTGTTGTCGCGGTACACCTCGGCCACGGTGTTGGCGAGGTCCCGCGCCTCCAGCGCGTTGGTGGAGGTCGCGGTGATCTCCAGGATGCTGGTGCCGCCGACCCGGCTCGTGCGGAGCTTGCCCGAGATGCTCTCGAGCGTCGCGGTGTAGGCGCGCGACTCGCGCAACGCCTCGGTGCCGCCGCTCACCTGGGGCACGCGCCCCATGCGGCGGGCGACCTCTTCGAGGATGGGATAGCTCTTGATGAGCGTGGCCTGCGTCTCGATGTTGTCGGCGGTGGAGTAGGACAGCACCTCCACCAACAGGCCGGTCAGCGCCGTCGACTGCTCGAATTTCACGGCCGACGTCGCCTGGTACGACGGCACCCGGTTCTGTCCCACCCAGAAGCCCACCGCGGCGGCCACGAGGACGGAGACGACGACGATCAGACGGCGCCGGCGAACGATCAGCCAGTAGTC
Source organism: Methylomirabilia bacterium (assembly GCA_041499965.1). Lineage (GTDB taxonomy): Bacteria > Methylomirabilota > Methylomirabilia > Rokubacteriales > CSP1-6 > AR5. The sequence goes on along the minus strand of JBGQLG010000011.1, from coordinate 24,292 downwards.
GCGAAGGTTGGCCTCGTACTGCGCCATCTACCGGCTGCCCTCCGTCACGGGCCCGGTGATGTAGAGGAATGGGGCCTCCGAGAGGTCGATCGTCTTGGGTGCGGGCAGCCGCTGGCCCTTGGAGTCCGCCATGATCTCCACCCGCGGCCGGAGCGGATGGTTGCGGTTGACAGCCACGACGCGGCCGATCTCCTCCGTGTTCAGACGGACCACGGTGCCGGGCGGAAACACCGAGATCTCCGACAGCAGCGCCTTGATCAGGGCCGACGGAAACGCCTCGTGGCGGGACTTCACGATCTCCCGCACGGCCTCGTGCGGGCGCAGACGCGGACGCGCGGTCGGCGGCAGCGTGAGCCCGGTGTACATGTCGGCCAGACCGAGGATCTTGGCGTCGCCGTCCACGGCGGCCCCGGTCAGGCCCTGCGGGAACCCCTGCCCCTGCTCGCGCTCGTGGTGCTCGAGCACCGCCTGGGGGATCGACTCGTGCGGGGGCCCCCAGCGCCGGATGAGCTCGGCGGACAGCCGCGGGTGCGAGCGGTAGGTGTTCAGCTCGTCGCCGGCCAGCGCGTCGAGGCGGCGCAGCAGCGTCTCCGGCACCTGCCACAGGCCGACGTCGATGAGCGCGCCGGCCATGCCGAGCGGCAGCAGGCGCCGCCGGTCGTAGCCGACGTTGGCGCCGATGCGCAGGGCCATCACCGCCACCCGGGCCTGGTGGAACGCGAGGTAGTCGACGCCGGGCGCCGCCGCCGGATTGTTGGCGACCCAGAACAGATCGGGCGAGCGCTCCAGCGACGTGATCGCGCGGTCGACCAGCGCCTCCAGCCGCGCCCATGGAAAATCGCCGGTGCCGCGCGTGAGGTCGCGGACCTCGAGCAGCAGTCCCTGGAGCTCGCCCAGGAGCGAGCCCGGATCGTCGGTGGTCGCCGTCACGCTGGACTCAACCGCGGGGGCGGGCCGGTCCAGCGGCCGGACCTCGCTCTCGCTCACCCGAGTTCGCGGCGCTGGGGGCGGAGGCGGGGCCGGCTTGGCCGGTACGGCCGGAGGCTCGGGGGCCGCCGGCGCCGGCTCGGGCGGGCGCTCGGGGGGCCGGGGCGGAGTGTCCCGCCCGATCCCGCGCACGAGGTCGCTCATGCGGACCATCAGGACACGCCCACCATGTCCTTGATGACCTCGGCGATGATCTTGTTGCCGATCTCCTTCGCGCGCTTGGTGTACCCGACCAGCAGGGCCACGTCGCACAGGTTGTTGATCTCGCGCGGGGTGCCGCGAGTGAAGTCGAAGATCAGCTTGATCGCCTCCTCGGTGAAGATCGGCGCCGGGCGCCCGGCCATCCGGAGACGATGAGCGACGTAGTTGGCGGTGTGCGTGTAGTCGAGTGTGTTGAGGTGATAGCGAATGGTGATGCGCTGGTCGAGGTGCTTGAGCCGCCGCACCTTGGCGGCCAGCTCGGGCGAGCCGATCAGCACCAGGGTCACCAGAAAGCGCTCGTCCGTCTGGAAGTTCATCAGCAGGCGCAGCTCCTCGAACACCGCGTCGTCGTCGATCAGCTGGGCCTCGTCGACGATCACGACGGTGTCGCGCCCCTCGCGGAAGTTGCGGAAGAACAGGTCGTAGAGCATGTGCAGCAGCTCGGGCTTGTTCGTCTCCGCCGTCTCGTTGCCGAGCTGGTAGAGGACCTCGCGCAGGAAGTCGATCGCGTTCCAGCTCGGATTGGTGAGCAGCCCGATCTCGTACCGCTCGGCCTCCAGCCGCTGGATGAGCGCCCGCGACAGCGTCGTCTTGCCGCAGCCGTACTCGCCGGTGAGCATGCCGCAGCCCTTGCGGTGGCGGACGGTGTAGACGAGCCGGACCAGCGCCTCCTCGTGCTCGGGCGACAGGTAGAAGAACTTCGGATTCGGCGAGTTGTCGAACGGCGGTTCACTGAGCTGCCAGTATGCTTCGTACATCGCTAGTTGTTGGTGTTGTTGTTGTTGTTTCCGATGCCGCCGCCGAAGAGGATGAAGATCCCCGTGTAGGCCGTGACCAGGCTGGCGATCAGGGTGGCGATCTGCACGTAGTCCTGCCACCACTTCACCGCCACCTCGGGCACCGTGACCACCACGCCCGGCTCCAGCGGCGGGGCCTCGGCCATCGCGTAGGTGCGGCCGTTGCGAAAGGTCACCGAGGTCGCGGCGATCCTGGCCCGGTTGCCCGGCCCGCCAGCCAGCGCCACGTACTCCCGGGGGGTGAGGTCGGGGCGGAAGTCCTGGGCCCCGGGCGATTTCACCTCGCCGACGACGTAGACCTTGTCCTCGACCACGGGGACGGTCATCACGTCGCCGTTCTGGAGCAGGACGTTCTGCGTCTCGTCCTTCTCGACCAGCAGCCGCTGCATGTCGATCGGCACGCGCTGGCGGGGCCCGGTGGTGCCGGCGCGGTCGATGAAGGCCAGGCGCAGATCCGCGTAGGCGGCGGCACCCCCGGCCTTGAGCACCACGTCGCGCACGCGCTCGCCCTGGGCCAGCTCGAAGCGCTGGACGATGGTCGGCTTGCCCGAGGTGATCGTCTTGCTGCTATCGGTCACGCCGATGAAGGCGCCCCGCACCTCGACGACGTCCTGCAGCACCGACAGGGGCGGCACGAACACCGTGTCACCGCTCTGCAGCGGCACGTCGGCGGGCGGCGCCAGCGCGGTCCGGAGGTCGATGGAGACCGTCTCCTTGCGCCCGTCGGGACCGATGCGGGTCAGCCGCGCGTCGGAGCCCGCCCCGCCCGGGGCCAGCCCGCCGGTGAGCTCGAGCAATTCGGCCAGGGACCCCTTCGTACCCAGCTCGTACTCCCCCGGGCGCCGGACGGCGCCGGCCAGGCTGACCGCCGCGGACCGGGCGGGGACGTGGATGCGCATCCCGTCCACCACGTACGGGTTTTGATCCAGGTCGCCGTGCAGCTCGAAGCGCAGCACATCGACCTCGCGGGTGGCGCCCCCCTGGGTCACCTGCACGTGGCGCGCGGTGCCGCGCGGCGTGATTCCGCCGGCGATGAGGATCAGCTCGTGCAGGCGCTGGATGGCGAGCGCCTGGACGGCGCCCGGCCGTTCGACTTCGCCCGAGACGACGACCTCGAAAGCGCGTGGCACCGAGACCGCGATGCTGACGTCAGCGAAGCGCAGCAGCGAGCGCGCCCGCTCGCTGATCCGGCGGTTGGACTCGAGCAGCGTGAGCCCACCGACGGGAATGGCCCCGAGGGGCGGGATGTTGACGAGGCCTTCCGGATCCACGATCACCTGCAGGCGCGTGACGTCGAGGCGGCCGGCGATCTGCACGTCCAGCACGTCGCCGTTGCCGAGGCGATAGTCGGGCCCGGCCACGCTGCGCGCCGGCATCATGATGTTCTGCGCCGCGGGTCGCGCGCCGGGAGCGGTTGGCATCGGCTGGGGCGCCTGGGTCGTGGTGGCGGGGTTCGCCTGCTGCGCAATCGCTGCGTAGGGCTCCAGCAGACAGACAATCAGTACGAGGCTTATCCCTCTATAAATCCGACGCTTGAACGAGGGGGCTGGACGAATTTCACGCAATGGCGTATTGTCCCTTTTTCGTGATCGAAGGGTCAAGGAAAAAGGCCACTTTTTTGCCTACTTTTGCACTAGTTGCGTCGACTCGACCCGCCGAGCCATGACACCTCAGGCCGCGCGCGCCATTCTGGTGGCCGGTCTCCTTTTCGCGTTAGGTGGCATGGGTTTCGGCCTCTACGGCGCGCTGACGATGGGCCGCGCTCGGTCCACCGCCGCGGCGGCGGCGGCCGCGGCGCCCGGCGCTACGGCCGACGCGCTCCAGGCGGCGTTCGTCAACGTCGCCGAGAAGGTGCGGCCGGCCGTGGTGAACATCGGCACCGTGCAGGTCGCTCACAGCCGCCGGGCGCCGGCCGTCCCGGGGCCGGGCGCCGACGACCCGTTCTTCAAGGACTTCTTCGATCAGTTCTTCGGACGGAGCGGACCCGGGCGACGCGAGGAGTTCCGCCAGCCGGGGTTGGGCTCGGGCGTCATCATCGACAAGCGCGGCTTCGTGCTCACCAACTACCACGTGATCCGCGGCGCCGACAGCGTGACGGTGAAGCTACCGTCCAACCAGGAGTTTCAGGGGCGCATCGTGGGCACCGACGCCAAGACGGACCTGGCGATCGTCCGGTTTCAGCCGGAGGGGGAATTGCGGGTGGCCACGCTCGGAGACTCGGACCGGCTGCGGGTCGGCGAGTGGGCGATCGCCATCGGCAACCCCTTCGGCCTCGATCAGACCGTGACGGTGGGCGTGATCAGCGCGACCGGCCGCTCGGAGGTCGGCATCGCGACGTACGAGAACTTCATCCAGACCGACGCGTCCATCAACCCGGGCAACTCGGGGGGGCCGCTGGTCAACCTGAAGGGCGAGGTCATCGGGATCAACACGGCTATCGTGGCGACGGGCCAGGGCATCGGCTTCGCCATCCCCGCCAACATGGCCAGGCGCGTGACCTCACAGCTGATCGATCGCGGCAAGGTCACCCGAGGCTGGATCGGCGTGTCGCTTCAACCGCTGACCACGGAGCTGTCTCAGGCCCTCGGCCTCGACAGTATCCGCGGCGCCATCGTCGCCCGCGTCTACCCGGGGAGTCCCGCCGAGACCGCCGGCCTGCAGCCCAACGACGTCATCGTCAAGTTCGGTCCCACCCTCGTGGACGACTACCACCACCTCCAGCGGCTTTCCTCCGACGCCGAGCCCGGCAGCACCGTGACGCTGGACGTCGTCCGCAAACGCGCCCACAAGACCGTGAGCTTGAAGATCGCCGAGTCCCCCGACTCCTCCCCCACTCCGTCGCCCGCGCCCCAGCCCCGCTAGCCTGGTCCGTTCGATCTCACCGCCGCCGCGGCGCCAAGCGCGCATGGGCGACGTGCCGCTGGGCCTGCTCGCCCGGAGTCCTACGCCACGAACGGTGGGATCGGCGGGATCTCCACTTGCTGGGTGCGGACGTCACGCACGCCGGGGACGGTGCGCGCGACATCGACCGCGCGGTCGAGCGCGGTCGTGCCCTCGAGCGTGACGACACCGCTCTGCGCCTCGACCGTGATCCGGTACCGCCGCGTCTCCGGATGCGTCGCCAGCGCGATCTGCACGCGCGAGGCGAGCGCGCGCGAGGAAATTGTCTGCCGCCCGGCCTCGGTGGTGGCCATCTCCGGCCGGTGCGTGAGCCCTTCGATCACCTGCACCACGGCGTCGTAGCGCAGCATCTCGGTGTTCACGGTGAGCTCGTAGAGCATCGGATCGGAGAGCTCGACCTCGTAGAGGTAGCGCATCCGCCCGGCCTTCTCGTTGTCGTCACTGCGCACGAGATGGGCGGCCGCCCGCTGGTTGTAGCTCTCGCGGCTCGTCGCGGCCTGCCGCTTGATCCACTGCTTGACCCGATGCTCGAAGGGCGCGATGAGCCGCACGCGCAGCACGTGGGGCACACCGCGCAGCAACCACTGGCCGCCGCCGCGCATCAGCACGGCGTTGTCCAGCTCGGCCAGCTCGAGCAGCGTGGTCTGGAGCACGGTGATGTGGTGGCGCGTCTCGGTGTCGAAGCGCTCGAAGAACGACGGCTTGGATTCGTCGAGGTGCGAGAGCCTGTCCTCGGCGAGCCCGTAGCGCAGGCCCGCGTCCTGGAGCAATTCCTGGTCGACGTAGCGATAGCCGAGGCGCTGCGAGAGCGCCAGGCCGATCTCCGGACCACCGGCGCCGAGCTGATGCGAGAGCACGATGAGAGCCATGGCTCACCCCCGCCGATACTTTGCCTTGAGTGACGTCGGCGCGATCGCGATGCGCTTGCCGGCCACGTCCTCGAGGATGTAGACCTCGTCTGTGAGCGACCCGCTGGCGAACACCTCGAACACGTCCAGCGCGCCTTCCAGGCTGCCGTCGGCGCGCCCATCCATGAGCGCCTCGACGGCTGTGCGCGCCAGTCTCGTCATCCGGTCCCTCCCAAAAGTGGCGCCAAGACTACCACCGAACCCCGGGGCCGGCGAGACGGCCCCACGCGGGGACCATCCGGCCTCCCGGGCGCCGCTCAGCCCGCGCGGCGATCGGCGGTCAGCCCGGCGTCCGGTACCATCCGCGCCGGCGGCGTCCGGCCGAGATCCGGGACGAACGAGGACGGCGCCCAGGGGCCCGTCGGGACCACCGCGACCCCGAGGGCGTGCGAGGCAACCGGGGCGATGCGAGCCAGGAACCCCGCGAGGTCGATCCTCGGCACCAGGAAGGCGACCGCCGCCGCCACGTTGCCGCCGCTGCCCGAGGGCCGGTACCGCCAGTGGGGCAGCGCCGCGCGCTCGGCCAGCGCGTCGGCCAGCGCCCGCAGCTCGTGATCGTCGGGGCCGTCGAGGGCGGCAGAGCCGGACCGGTGGTCCCGTCCGACCAGCTGGCGGGCGATCGCGTGGTCCAGACGCAGCAGCTTCACGGTCATCTCCACGCAGCCGCGGACGGAGCCGAGCGCGGCGCCGACAACGCCGCGCCGTGCCGCCAGCCACTCGTGCAGTCCGGTGGCCGGTACGGCGGTGCCGTACGGCAAGGGCAGCGTCGCCGGCGCGTCGACCACGGTGGCCACGACGTCCTGGTGGAGCGCCAGCGTACGAGGACCGGCGGCGGGGACGGTGTCGAGGAGGCTGCCGAGCACGACCACGTTCTCGAAGCGGCGGGGCACGACCGAGGCACCCGCAATCCCGGCCATCGGGGGATGCCAGCGGGCCGGCAGCCGATCGACGATCGCGTACAGGTAGTGGTTCACGCCGGCAGCACCGTCAGGTTGGAGGCTCGAAGCATCGCTGCTCCCATGCCCGAGGGGGCCCGGACGGTTCGGTCGCCGGCAGAGTACCGGCGGGGGCGGACGCCGTCAAGACCCTCGGGTGCGTGTCATACTCGGATGGTCGTGAGGCTCCCGCGCACGATCCATTCGCTCCTCCTCCTTGGCGCGCTGCTCGCGGCGAGCGCCGGCGACGCCGCGGCCGGCGGACTCGTCGAGCTGCCGGCGCAGGTGCCCGACGCCGTCCGGGCCCGCATGCAGCCCGTGACCAGCAACGCCTCGCTGGCCGTCAAGGTCGACGCCGAGCCGTTCGTCGCCCGCCGCGACGTGTTCGAGTTCCTCCTCGACCATCCGGACTTCGCCACCCACGTCACCCGGGCCCTGAAGCTGGCGCGCTACAAGATCTGGCGAACGCCGGGTGGACTGGGGATCGACGACGGCTGGGGGACGGTGGGCACGTTCGAGCTCGTCCACGCGGCCGACGGGCTGCGGCTCATGTACGCGCGCGGCGTCTATCACCACAAGCTGCTGCCCGACATCAACGGGCAGGCCGTCGTGGTGATCGACTACGACGCGCAGCCCGGTCCGCAGGGCCGCAGCCTCATCAGCGCGGCGGTGAGCGGCTTCGTCAAGCTCGACAGCCGGATCCTGGCCATGGCCAGCAAGGTCGCCACGTCGGTGGCGACCAGGAAGGGCGAGAAGGAGGCCCGGCGCCTGGTGCAGCTCTTCGCCAGGACCACGCGGGCGATCGACGCGGATCCGCCCGGGGTCTTCGACAAGGTGCGGCAGCAGCCCGACGTGCCCGCTCGCGAGCTCGAGGAGTTCCGGCGGCTGCTCAACCTCCCCGTCGCCGCGGGGGCCGCGCCGACCGCCGCCTCTCGCTGAGCGCGCGGGCCCGGCGGGCGCGGGCCAGTCCCTGGCCGAAGCGGGGCAGGTCAGGCCCGAGCCGCACGGCTGCCTCCCACGCCGTCACCGCGCCGTCGTAGTCTCCCTGCTCGTGCAGCGCCCGGCCGAGGCGGGCATGGGCGTCGGCATGCTCGGGCTTGGCCTCGAGCACCGCGCGCGCGGCCGCCTCGAGCTCGGGCCACTTGCGCAGCTCTTCGAGCGCCTGCCACAGGTCGAAGTGGGCCTGGGCCGCGTCCACGCTGATGTCGATGACCGCGCGCGCGGCCCCCTCCACCTCCGCCCAGCGCGCCTGCCCGACGAGCACCCGCGTGAGCCCGAAGCGGGCGGCCAGCGAGTCGGACTTCAGCCGCAGCGCGGCGCGGTACGCGCCCTCGGCGTCCTCGGCCCGTCCCTTTTCGAAGAGAACCTCGCCGAGATCGCAGTGGGCCCGCACGTAGTCGGGCTTGTAACGGATCGCGGTCTCGAACGCGCCCTCGGCCTCGGCGTGCCGGCCTTGCCAGTAGAGCGAGACCCCCAGGCCCCGGTGCAGCGCCGGGTGCTCGGGCGACAGCGTGAGCGCCTCGCGATACGCGGCCTCGGCCTCGGCGTGGCGCCCCTGGCGGCCGAGGCCCAGCGCGACGTTGGCGCGCGCGCGGATGTGGTCGGGCTCGACGCGGATGGCCTCGCGCAGCGCCCGCTCGGCGTCGGCGTGGCGCCCCTGGCGACCCAGCGCTACCCCCAGCTCGTAGTGCAGGTCGCCGTCGTCGGGACGCAGCTCCACGGCGCGCCGGAACGCTCGCTCCGCCTCGGTGTACTGACCGAGGGCGCCGAGGGCCAGGCCGCGCCCGGCGTGCAGCTCGGCGTCGTCGGGCCGCTGGCGGACGGCCTCGGCGTAGGCGTCGGCGGCGGCGGCCCACCGGCCCTGGCGGCGGTAGGTCATGGCCAGCGCCGCGCGCGCCGCCGGGAAGCGCGGCCGCAGGCGCAGCGCCTCGGCCAGCGCGGCCGCCGCCTCATCGAAGCGGCCCTGCCGCTCCTGTACCACGCCGAGGTAGTAGTGGACACGCGCCTCGCCGGGCGCGAGCCGGACGGCCTCGCGGAAGGCGACGGCCGCCTCGCGGAACCGGCGCCGTCGCTCCAGGTTCAGCGCCAGGGCCTCGCGCACGCGGGGATCGTCGGGACGGCGCCGAAGGGCCCCGCGCAGCGCGGGGGTGGCCTGGGCGGCACGGCCCTGCCGCTCGAGCGCCAGCCCCAGGCCGAGGTGGGCCCGCGCCTCCTCGGGCCGCGCGGTGATCACGGCGCGAAACGCCTCGGCGGCATCGGCATGGCGCCCCTGCTCCAGCAGCGCGCCGGCCAGCTCGAGACCCAGCGCCACGTCCGACGTCTTCGTCAGCGCCTGGCGGGCCACCGCCTCGGCGTCCTCGGGTCGGCGCAGGCGGCGCAGGACTCGCGCCAGGTTCGAGCTCGCCAGCGCATCGCCCGGCTTGAGCCGGAGACCCTCGCGCAGGGCGTCGGCGGCCGCGGCGAAGTCGCCGAGGCGATCGAGGGCGAGGCCGAGAGCCAGGTGGGCCTTGGCGAAGTCGGGGCGGAGGCGGATCGCCTCGCTGTAGGCGCGCGCGGAGTCGGTGAAGCGGGCCTGCTCGAAGAGCACGGCGCCCAGCTCGGCGTGCGTGGAGGCGATGGCGGGTGCGCGCTCGAGCGTCGCGCGCAGCAGCGTCTCCGCCTCGCCGGGGCGGCGCAGTCGTCGGAGAACGACCGCGAGCTCGGCCGACACCCGCGTGTCGTCGGGCCGCCGGCGCAGCGCTTCGCGGAACGCCGTCTCGGCTTCCGGGAAGCGGCCGCCGACCACGCGCGCCCGGGCCTGATCGCACCAGCGCTGGAAGTCGTCCATGGCGATCGGCGCCGGCGGACGGAAGGAAGAGACCCTGGCGCCCGCCGACGCGACCGCTATCCTACCAACAAGCGCGCGCGATCCTCCCGCGCTCTAAGCCACTCGCGCGGGAGACGAGGCGTCGATCTGGAGACGATCGACGCTCAGGGTCAGCGCTTGGGTCCGCGGGGCAGGCGATCGAGGATGGTCGCCAGCATGTGGTCCAGGTAGCGGAAGTCGAACGGCTTGGGGACGTAGGCGAAGGCACCGTTGCGGAGCGCCTCGGCCGCCATCGCCACCTGCTCATTGGCGGTGACCATGATGACGGCGATGCTGTCGTCGATCTGCTTGATGTCCTTCAGCACCTCGACGCCGTTCATGCGGGGCATGTTGATGTCGAGCATCACGACGTCGGGCCGGGACCGCAAGATGGCGCCCAGCGCGTCGGCGCCGTTGAGGGCCGTCTCGACGTCGTAGTCGGTCTTGAAGTGCTCGGTGAGGACTTCCAGGATCAGCGGCTCGTCGTCCACGATGAGGAGCCGCCGGCGTCCGCTGTCGGCCATCCTACGACCTTAGGGTGTCGTCGCGCCGAAGGTCAAGCCTGCCGTCAATCGGCGTGCGGCGCGCGCCGGCCCTCGCCCACGAACAGATCCTCGAGGGACTGCCGCACCGGCTGCACGCTGACGAGGCGGGCGCCGCACTGGCGCGCCCCCGCCAGCGCCGCGTCCACGTCGTGCTCGGTCGGCACGTCGATGCGGGCGCCGGCCGGCGTCGCGGTCACCCGCGCCCCCTCGACCTTGCGCAGCGCGTCCTCCAGCTCGACGACGCCGGCGCCGACCACGGTGATCTCCAGGCGGCCGGTCGCGTCCTCGCGCTGGCGCAGGTCCTCGAGCCGACCGAGGTGCGCGAGGCGGCCCTGGGCCAGGATGGCCACGCGGTCGCACAGCACTTCGATGTCCGCGATGATGTGCGAGGAGAAGAACACGGTGGCGCCACTCGCCCGCAGACCGGCGATGAGGTCGCGCACCTGGCGGCGACCGATGGGGTCGAGCCCGCTCATCGGCTCGTCGAGCACCACGATCTCGGGGTCGTTCACGAGCGCCTGGGCCAGCCCCACGCGCTGCAGCATGCCCTTGGAGAACTTGCGGAGCTGGCGATCCCACGCGCGCTCGTCGAGGCTCACCCGGCGCAGCAGGTCGGCCGCGCGGGCCCGCCGGGCCGCGCGCCCGTAGCCGAACAGCTCCGCGCAGTACTCCACCAGCTCGCGGGCGGTCAGGTAGTCGTAGAAGTACGGCGCTTCCGGCAGGTAGCCGACGCGGGCGTGCAGCGCGACGTCGGCGACGTCGTGGCCCAGGATGCGCGCGCGCCCGGCGGTCGGCGCCATCAGCCGCATGAGGATCTTCATCACCGTCGTCTTGCCGGCGCCGTTGCCGCCGAGGAAGCCGAAGATCTCCCCGGGCTCCACGGTGAGCGACAGCCCGTCCAGCGCCCGCACGCGCCGCAGGTGCAGGAAGCCGGCCGGGTAATCCTTGGTGAGGCCGTCGATCTCGATGGCGTTCATCCGCGCGGCACCGTGGAGGACCGGTGCAGGCTCACGTCGCAGCCGAGCGGGCTGACGACCAGCACGTAGGGCGTGCCCGATGGATCGAGCGGCGGCCCCTGGGGATCGACGGTGAGCCCGGCCGTGCGCAGCGCCGCGGTGAGGTCGCTCCACGCGCCGGGGCAGCGACCGTGGGCGGTCACGAAGCCGCTCAGCACGCCCCGGATCGCCGCGCGCTCTTGCAGCGAGCGCAGCTCCATGAGGCGCTTGAGCGCCCACTGCTTGACCTGGTCGTCCTGCGCCTGCTCGTACATGCGCGTGTACATCGCGCGGGCCACGTGGGGATCGTCGCCCTGGCGCTCCATCCGCTCGGCCATGTGCTCCATCCACGCCGCCGTGGTCATGCGGGCGCCGCGACGGAACGCGTCGGCGGCGGCCAGGTAGTCGCCCCGCTGCCAGGAGATGTAGGCGAGCTGCTGGTGCAGGTACCACTGGTCCGGATTGGCCTGGATCCCCTTCTCCAGCAGCGTCACCGCGGCCGGGACGTCGACCGCGGGCAGGACGACGGCGCCGAACTCGTAGACGGCCATGAAGCGCGGGTCGAGCGTCGTGATCAGCTCGAAGTAGCGGACGAGCACCTTGGGATCGACCGCCTTGATGCGGTCGAGCTCGACGGCGGCCGTGCTCTCGGGCAGGGCGACCTGGGTCTGCGCCTCGATCTTGCGGCCGACGTACTGCAGCGCGCTCAGCCAGTACCAGTCGGCCGCCAGGCCGCCGAAGCCCAGGCTCAGGCGGCGCGCCGCCTCGGGCGACAGGGCGGGCGCCTCGTCGGCGAGGGCCGCGGGCAGGCTCGGGCGTCCGGTGTCGAGAACCCGCGCGGTGGCCGCGCTCGCCGCGAGACCCAGCACGACCGTGAGCGCCAGCGCCAGGCTCCGGCGACCGGCCGGCGACGGGCCGCTCACGCGGGCGTCAGCGGAAGTCACGGCGCGCGAAGAGCAGAGCCGCCGCCGCGAGCAGCGTGGCATCCCAGGCGATGGCGTAGACGAGGGCGGCCAGCAGGTAGGCCGCCGGTGGGGCGATCCCGTGGGCGGCCGGTGTGATCAGGCTGAACGTGGACAGGTTCGGCAGGACGTAGTAGATCGCGACGAGCGCGGCGCGGGCGGCCGGGACGTCGAGCAGCGAGGCGAAGCCCTTGAGATCGGCGGTGAAGTGGCCGATGACGAACACGGCCAGCGAGCCGAACACGGCGAAGATCGACGACGAGAACGCCGAGAACAGCAGCGCCACCGCGGTGAGGATCGTCAGCTCCAGGTAGATCAGACCCACGGTGGGCCACAGGGCGGCCAGCAGCGGCGGCGTGCCGCGCGCGACGTAGACCAGCACCAGCGTCACCCCGGCGCCCATCACGGCCACGTTGAGGGCCAGCGTGACGCAGAGGCCCAGGTACTTGCCGAGCAGGAACTCGCCGCGCCCGACCGGCTTGGCGAAGATGGCGTAGAGCGTACGGCGCTCGATCTCCTTCCACACCAGGCCGACGCCGACGAAGATGGCGATGAACGCGCCGAACAGCAGCATGGCGCCCAGACCGAAATCGACGATGATCTTGGCGTCCTGCGAGGCCGAGGCGGCCCCCAGGAACACCGCGCCGACACTGAGCAGCAGGACGAACAGGACCAGGTTGTAGAGCACGCGGTCGCGGACGGCCTCCCGGAAGGTGTTGCGGGCGATCGCCACCACGCGGCGCCGCGAGGAGGGGCGTGGTCGTGCCGCGGCGACGGTCGCTGCGCTGGAGGTGTCGGTGGTGGCCAGCATGCCCGGGGGACCATCGTACCGAACCGGCTCGGTCCCCCGAAATCGTTTCGAGCGCGATCGCTCGGCCTTTCGGGGACCCGGGCGTCGCATGTCCCGACGACCAGGCCGAGGAGGACGACCGCGGTTAGCGGGCTGGGCTCGGCGGAGGCGGCCCCCCGGACTGGATCGCCAGGGCGGCCATGTGCTCCATGTACTTGAGGTCGAACGGCTTGGGGACGTAGGCGAACGCGCCCTCGCGCAGGCATTCCTGCACGACGGCCACCTCGGTGTTGACCGTCACCATGACGACCGGCAGCGTGGGGTCGGCGCGCCGGAGCAGCTTGAGCACCTCCACCCCGCTTGGGCCCGGCATGTTGATGTCGAGGAAGACGACGTCGGGACGCGTCTGCTTGAACGAGGCCAGCGCCGCCGTCCCGCTGTTGGCCACGACCACCTCGTACTGCTCCTGCAGATACTCGCGCACGACGTCGGTCAATTCCGGCTCGTCATCGACGATCAGGACGCGTTTCATGGCGCCCGATTCTACTGCAACGGTGGGCGGCCCGTGGTCGGGGAAAACCCCCGGGCGCGCGAACCATCACGCCGCGGGGCTGGAGCCGGGGGCGGGAGTTGAACCCGCGACCTACTGATTACGAATCAGTTGCTCTGCCTCTGAGCTACCCCGGCGGTTCGCGTCGGTCGACGGCGGCGTGGGTGAGTATAGCACCCGGGCGCGGCGGACCACGGCCCCCAGGGTCGCGAGGGCACCGCCCACAGGATGTTGTGGCTCGACGCCAGGCGTGGCTACTGCGAGTTCAATAAGTTGAAGTCACACTTCGGAGGTCGGATAGAATCCCGACCTATGGATGACATCCACGGCCCGCTCCCGTTTCGTCCTCGCCCGAGCGCGCGGCCATGAGCGCGTGGCGGTCCCTCACGTCGGGGATCGTGCTGCTGGCCAGTCTGGCTCTCTGGCTGCCCTCGGTCGGAGCCGTCGGCCCCGACTATCGGATCGGGACCGACGACGTCCTGTCGATCTCGGTGTGGGACCAGAAGGAGCTCGACCAGGTGGTCTCCGTCCGGCCCGACGGCAAGATCTCGCTGCCGCTCGTCGGCGAGGTCGACGCCGGCGGCCAGACCGTGGCCGATCTGGCGACGCGCCTCACCACGCTCTACGGCAAGACCGTGCGCGGCGCCCAGGTGACGGTCAGCGTGCGCGAGATCCGCAGCCGCCCGGTGTACTTCCTGGGCGGTGTCGTCCGCCAGGGGGCGTTGCAGCTCACCCAGGACCTCACCGTGTTGCAGGCGCTGTCGGCGGTGGGCGGGCCCGTGCCGACGGCTGATCTCGAGTCGGCGTTCATCCTCCGGGGCGAGACGCGCATCGGGGTCAACCTGCTGATGATCCTGCAGAAGGGCGACATCAAACAGAATCTGAAATTGCAGCCGGGCGACACCATCGTGGTGCCGAACGCCGACGCGGTGTACGTGCAGGGCGAGGTCAAGACCCCGGGCCAGGTGAAGTACGCCAAGGGGCTCACGGTCGTGACCGCGATCGCGGCGGCCGGCGGCTTCACGCCCCTGGCCTCGACGGGCCGGGTGCGAATCCTGAGAAATGACGGCACCAAGAAGGAAAGCTTCCGCATCAACATCGACGACATCATGAGTGACCCCGACTCGAAGGACGTCCCGCTCAAGCCGAACGACGTCATCACCGTTCCTCAGCGGCTCTTCTAGCTAGAGCCGGACGCTAGCAGAGCCCGATGCCCCGCCTCGCGGGAAGGCGCCGATCCCTCATCGGGGGACTCCTTCTCCTCGCCGCCGTGCTTCCCGCCCAGGCGTTCGCGCAGGCGCCGGCCCAGCCCGGGACGCCGGCCCAGCCCGGAGTGCCGGGCCAGCCGGGAGTGCCGGTCCAGCCGGGGACGCCGGCCGAGCCGCCCGCGCCCGCCCCGATCCCGGCGCCGCGGGCCGTCGTTCCCGAGCCCCAACCCATCCCCGTCATCCCCGACGCGCAATTGATCCCGTCGTCGAACGTGCCCTCGGTGCCGCTGCGGGTGTTGCCGGCTCCGGTGGCCGGCGTCTCGCCCACCGCGCGCTTCCAGCTGAGCCCGTCGATCGCGGTGACGGAGGAGTACACCGACAACTTCGATCTCACCGAGCACAACAAGCGGAGCAACTTCCGTTCGACGGTCGCGCCCGGCCTGGGGCTCACGATCAACAGCGCCTTCGTCAAGGGACTCATCGCCTACAAGTTCGCGCCGGCCTACGACACCGCGACCCAGGAGATCTCGTTGTTCCACTCGGCGGCCGGACAGGTCGTGTGGGAGGCCACACCGCTGTGGAAGCTGACGCTGGCCGATACCTTCACGCGGAGCGACGAGCCCACCGAGGCCGACCGTCTCGCCCTGCGCCAGCAACGCCAGACCTTCACGAGCAACACGCTGTTCCTGGCGTCCGACTACCTGCTCAGCACGATCGCCACACGCCAGTCGTATCAGATGGCGACGTTCTCGGACGCCGACGGCCGGGAGACGAAGAGCCACACCCTGGCGCTGAGCGCGACCGCCCCGCTGTACGTGACCAACTCGATCTCCGGGGGGTATGAGTACCTCACGAGCAGCACGACGGGCGGCACGACGGGAAGCACCCTCAACGGCACGACGACGACGCTGGGCGGCGTGAACGACTTCGACGTCACCGGCCACAAGTTCACCGCCTCGCTCAGCCGACAGGTCAACACCCTGCGGACCGTCGGCATCATCACCAGCTATGCGCTCCGGACGGTCACGACGACCACCGGTGGCGACGCCGATTTCCAGATCTGGAACGCCTCGGTCTTCATGGACTACGTGCTGCCCGGCCGCCTGAAGCTCAACACCACGCTGGGGCTCAGTGGCCTCACCACGGATTCCGGCCAGAGCCTGGGGCCGAACCTGACGACCAAGACGAGCCTCAGCTACCAGTTCGCCCGGACCGTCGTCTCGCTGGCGGCGGACCGGGGCTTCTCCGAGACGTTCTCCGAGGGCCAGGACTTCGGCGTCGTGGAGACGGAGGGCGTGACCGCGTCGCTGACCTACGCATTCACCCCGTCGCTGTCGGCGATGGCGAGCGGCTCCTACCGGCACAACAAGACCACCGGCATCGGCAACGGCAACGGCGCGACCACGACCACCGCCACGACGCTCAATGGGAGCGGCAACGAGGACACCACGAACTGGGGCGGGACGGTGTCGCTCACCTGGCGCATCCTACGTGGGCTCCTGCTGGACGTCAGTTACACATACACCCGCCAGCTCGGCAGTGATACCAACCAGGTTGGCACCACCAACACCGGCAACGGGTCGTTCGGCACCGGCAACAACTACACCGAGAATCGGGTCCGGGCCTCGCTCAGCCTGACCTTCTGAAACTCGCGCGTCGCGCGCGTGGCGTCCGCTGTAAAATGCCCGGCCATGAAGTTCCTCTGCCTCGACTGCGACCAGCCGATGAAGCTGCACTCCACGGAAGGGCCGGACGAGGGTTCGCTGGCGGTGACGTTCCGCTGTCCGGAGTGCGGCTTCCGCGTCGCCATGCTGACCAATCCGTTCGAGACCCAGATGGTACGCAGCCTGGGCGTGAAGGTGGGTGGGCGCACCGTGCCGCCGGAGCCGTTCGAGCACCTGCGCTCGACGATGGCCGGCGCGCGGCCGGACGCGTTCGCGGGCGGCGGTGGCACGTCGGAGACGGCGGGGCCGGGCTGCCCGTTCGCCGCCGCGCTCGGCGAGCCGGCCGCCGCGGCGCCCGAGCCGAGCACGGTGACGTGGGCGCCCGAGGCGGAAGCGCGCCTCGAGCGCATCCCGTCGTTCATCCGCGCCATGGCCCGGCGCTCGATCGAGCGCTACGCCGAGGGCAAGGGGCACCGCACCGTCACCGAGTCGGTGATGGACGAGGCGCGCACCGTCTTCGGGATGTAGCGTGACGCGCGCCGACCTGGTCGCCCGCATGACTGTGGCCACCGGCTGGCCGCGAGCGGCCAGCGACCGCGCGTTGCGCGCGATGCTCGCGGCCGTGCGCGCCGCCCTCAAGCGCGGCGAGTCGGTCACGCTGGTCGGCTTCGGCACCTTTTCCATCGCGCGGCGCCGTCCGCGGACGATCCGCAACCCGCGCACCGGTCAGCCCGCCGCCGTCGGCGGCCGCGCCCCGCGCTTCAAGCCCTCGAAGGAGCTCAAGCGCGCCGTACGCTGAACGCGTTTTGCTTGCTGGCCGCTCCGGCGACTGGCTATAGTGGTTCGCAGTGCACGCCACACGTCTGTTGCTCCCACTCCTGGCGACGGTCGTGGCAATCTCGTCCGTCGCCTTCGCCCAGACTCCACCGCGACCGCCGGCGCTCAGCGCCGAGGCGGTGCTCCTGCTCGACCCCGAGGGCCGCACGGTCTTCGAGAAGAATGCCGGCGCCGAGCGCGCACCGGCGAGCCTCGTCAAGCTGATGACGCTCTACCTGGCCTGCGAGGCGCTCGAAGCCGGCCGCGTCGACGCCGATGCGCTCGTGACCGTCAGCCACCACGCCGCGACGACGGCGCGCTATCGCATGGGCTTGCGCGCGGGCCAGCAGGTGCCGCTGCACGTGCTGCTCGAGGGCGTCGCCATCGCCTCCGCCAACGACGCGGCCGCCGCGCTGGCCGAGCACCTGGCCGGTGACGAGGCGACCTTCGTCGGCTGGATGAACGACAAGGCCCGGGATCTTGGTCTGACCGGCACGCATTTCGCCAACCCCCACGGACTGCCCGACCCCTCGCAGCGCTCGACGGCGCGCGACCTGGCCGAGCTGACCATCCGCTTGCTGCGTGATCATCCGATGTCGCGACCGTTGCTGGGCGGCCAGACGTTCGTGTTCAACGGGCGCGTCTACGCCCGACACATCCCGCTCTTCAGCGATCCGGGCGGCGTGCAGGCGCTCAAGACCGGGTTCACGAACGAGGCCGGCTACAACCTCGCCGTGTCCGCCTGGCGCAACGGGCAGCAGTTCATGATGATCGTGCTGGGCAGCCGCTCCCGAGCCCAGTCGTTCCTCGACGCCAAGCGGCTGCTGCGCTTCGGCTTCGTGGAGACCGGTGTCGAGTCCGCGCCGGAGCCGCCGCCCCCGCGCCGGCCCGCGCGGCGACGCACCACGGCGACGGCCACTCCAGCCGCGCTGCAGTGAGCGCTTCCCGCGCCGTCCGCGGGTACGTCTTCGATGCCTACGGCACGCTGTTCGACGTGCATTCCGTGGTCGAGGCCGGCCGGGCGGTCACCGACGACCCGGCGGCGCTCTCGACACTGTGGCGCCAGAAGCAGCTCGAGTACACGTGGCTGCGCGCGCTTATGGGACGCTACGAGGACTTCTGGGCGGTCACGGAAGCGGCGCTGCGCTTCGCCTTGCGACGGCTCGGCCTGACCGCCGGCGAGGCCGACATCGCCCGACTCATGGGGGCCTACCTCTCGCTCGCCTGCTTCCCCGAGGTCACGCGCGCGCTCGGGCGGCTACAGGGACGGCCGCGGGCCATCCGTGTACGCCCTCGGCCCGGGAGCCCTGGGCGTCCCGGTTGCCGAGCTGTTGTTCGTCTCCTCGAATGCGTGGGACGTGGCCGGAGCGAAGGCGTTCGGCTACCGGGTCGCCTGGTGCAACCGGCTGGGAGCCCTGGCCGAGGAGCTCGGACTCACCGCGGACTAGGTCGTGACGGGCCTCGACGAGCTGCCGGTCTGAGCCTGGCGGGGCGCTGAAACGTCGACGGCCCGCCGAACGCGGGCCGCCGAGAGCGACGTTGGACGTTGGGAGCGAGGGCTCAGCGCTTGCCGGCGAGCTTCTTCCGCTTCACGTAGACCCAGAGCTTCTTGGTCATGTCCGACGGCCCGATCGGCGTGCTGCCGAACACGGCCTCCATCGAGTCCTTCGCGCCCTTGAAGCTGATCGAGTACCCCCCGAACGCCGCCTTCTTAGCCTTGGCCATGTCTCCCTCCCCGTGGGTGTGATCCGTACCCCTCCGCCCTGCGTGCCGAGGGTATGAATACCACATGTACGAGGGGCGCAACACAAAAAACACCACTGCTGGGGGCTGGTTTCCCGACGCTGGGATACCCCCACACGGTATGTGGGCGGGGGCACCGAACCGTCGCGGAGCCGCGGTCGAGCCCGCCGGATCAGCGGAGCTCGCGTCCGAACACGCAAATCGTGCGTGCCCCGATTGCGCCTAAGTGGTGGATTTCTGGATGGTACAGGGTCGAGCCACAACTTTTTGCGCGATGCCGACCGACTCCGCTCGGGCCCGCGTCTGAAAAAACAGACACTTAGGATCTGTCGACTTCGGTACGGCGCTTGCCTTCACACCGGCCGCACATGTTCCGCGTATACCGCCACTACGTCCCGTCTGCCGCACTCATGATGGTCGCCGGCGATCTCATCGTGATCGCCCTCGCGGTCACGTCCGCCCAGCAACTCGGCTACTGGAATCCCGACGGTGAGCTGTGGCCCAAGGTCCTCATCGTCGGCGCGGTCACCATGCTGGCGCTCTATCTCGCCGATCTCTACAAGGTCGATTTCCGGATCCGGCGCGTCGAGCTCGCCTCACGGCTGTTCCTGGCGCTCGCGGCTGGCGCGACGGCCACCGCGGCCATCGGCTTCTTGCTCCCCGTGCTCCGCCTGGGCCGGCTGGCCTTCGTTCACGTGCTCGGCGTCATCGCGCTCGGATTGCTGACCTCGCGGCTGGCCTGGGTCGCGCTGGGTCCCAAGCGCCGGCTCAATCACCGCGTGCTGGTCCTGGGCGTCGGTGCCTCGGCCGCCGCGCTGCCGGAGCTGCAGTTCAGCGGCACCCGGCCCTTCACGATCCTCGGCTTCCTCGAGGACGCTCCCGACGCCGCCGACCGGGTCCCCCAGGGCTTCGAGCTCCTCGGCAAGACGAAGGACCTGCTGAGCCTGGCCGACGAGCTGCGCCCCGACCTCATCCTCGTGGCCCTGGCCGAGATGCGCCGGGCGCTCCCGGCCGAGGATCTGCTCGAGTGCCGGCTGCGCGGCATCAACGTGGAAGAGTGGCCCACCTTCTACGAGAAGCAGACCGGCAAGATCCTGGTCGCGAACCTGCGGCCGAGCTGGCTGATCTTCTCGGACGGCTTCGTGAAGACCGAGACGACACGCATGCTGAAGCGGGCCATGGACATCGGCCTGTCGCTGATCGGCCTCGTGCTGTCGCTGCCGATCATGGTGGTCGTCGCGGCCCTGGTGAAGCTCGACTCCCAGGGCCCGGTCCTCTTCCGCCAGCAGCGCGTCGGCGAACGGGGCCGCATCTTCGTGCTCAACAAGTTCCGCTCCATGTCGGTCGACGCCGAGCGCAACGGCGCGGTGTGGGCGCAGAAGCAGGATCCCCGGGTGACCCGGATCGGGCGGTTGCTCCGGCGCACGCGCCTGGACGAGCTGCCGCAGTTCTGGAACGTCCTGGTGGGCGACATGAGCTTCGTGGGCCCGCGTCCCGAGCGGCCGGAGTTCGTGGGAACGCTGCAGAAGCAGATCCCCTTCTACATGGGCCGGCACTCGGTCAAGCCGGGGATCACCGGCTGGGCTCAGGTGCGCCACCACTACGCGGCGTCCGTCGAGGACTCGATGGAGAAGCTCCAGTACGACCTGTACTACATCAAGAACCTGTCGCCCCTCCTCGATCTGGTCATTCTCATGAGCACCCTCCAGGTGGTACTGTTCGCCAGGGGCTCCCGCTGATCCACCCTGCCGGACTGCCGGCGATCACCGTCCGACACTAAGAGGTCATCAGCTCATGGAGTCGTGGTCGATTCTCGAGCGTATCGCGCGTGGCGTAGCTCGCCGGCGCAAGCGCCTCGCGCTGTTCACCGGGCTCGGCGCCCTCGTCGTTTTGTTGCCCCTGGCCTTCGTCATCTCGAAGGAGCCGCCGCGCTACCGGACGTCAGCCGTGCTCCTCCTCGAGGCGCGACCCGATCGCGTGCCGGTGTTTCAGGACATGTCCCCGATCCGGCCGCTCCCGGTTCAACTGGCGATCCTGAGCTCGCGCAGCCTGGCCGAGACGGTCGTCGAAAACCTCTCGAACACCGCGATCCAGGAGCTCCTCGAGACCTCGTACCAGCTCGACCCCGCCCAGACGCTCGCCAACGCCTACATGCGCTGGCGGGGCATGGAGCCGCCGGCGCCGAATCCGTCGCGGGCCGCGCTGGCGGAGTTGCAGCGGGCGCGGGTGACGTTCCAGCCCTGGCCGGACAAGAGCGGGATCGTCACGCTGACCGCGGAGGCCTCGCGACCGCAGGTGTCCGTGGAGATCGCCAACACGTACATCGAGGCGCTCATGGCCCGGACGCGGTCGTTCAACATCGACGACGCCCGCGTCTCGCGCGAGTTCCTCGAGCAGCAGCTCGCTGACATCAAGCGCACGATGAACACCAGCGAGCAGGGGCTGCAGTCGTTCGTGGCCGCCCGCGGCGGCATCCGCCTGCCCGACCAGTCGCGGGTCGCCGCCGAGCGCCTGGCCACGACCGAGACGAGTCTCGCCGAGATCGCGACCAACCAGAAGATGCTCCAGACCCGTCTCGAGGCCCTCCGCGAAAAGCTCGACGGCCAGAAGCGGCTGGACCCGAAGGTGGCGGCCGCCGCGATGCGGATGCCCTCACCCGAGATCGAGCGGCTGCGCGCGCAGCTCACCCAGCTCGAGTCGTCGCTGCTGGATCTGAGAACCAAGTACACCGAGGAGCATCCGCGCATCCGGGTGGTCAAGGCCCGCATCGACGAGATCATGCACTCGCTGGGCGGCGCGCTGAAGGACACGGTCTCGGCCACCCCGTCCGCCGCCGCCGTACCGGCGGCCGAGCGCGTCAATTTCTCGGAGCAGCTCATCGCCCTGGAGGCGACCTATCATTCGACGGCGGCGCGCGAGGAGGCCCTGCGCCGGCAGGCGGAGTCGCTGCGGCAGAGCCTGAAGGGTCTGTCGGGCGGCGAGGCCGAGTACGCCCGCCTGACCCGCGACGTCGACAGCCAGCGCAGCTTGCACGCGTTGCTGTCCGACAAGCTGGCGGCGGCCCGCATTCGCGAGCAGGCGGAGATGAAGGTCGTGAAGGTCATCGACCCGCCGTCGCATCCGTTCCCGGTCGGTAATCCCAAGCGGCTGCTGATCCTCTTCGCCTCGCTCGGCGTGTCGCTCTGCTTCGGCGCGGGCGTGCCGGCCGCCGTCGAGTGGTTCCATCGCAAGATCGAGAACGAGGACGACATCCAGGCGGCGACCGGGCTGCCGGTGCTCGCCATCATCCCGCGCGTGCGGGCGGGCCAGGCCATCTTCGCGGGCACCGTGGCCGAGACGGGGCCGGGGCCCAGCGAGCAGCTCATGTTCACGGAGGCCTTCCGGTCGCTGCGCGTCGGCATCGAGCTCGGCACGCGGGGCGAGCCGCTCCGCAGCCTGCTCGTGACCAGCGCCTTCGCCGACGAGGGCAAGTCGACGGTGGTCGTCAACCTCGGCTTCGCGCTCAACGAGGCCGGGCGCCGGATCGTGGTCGCCGACACCGACTTCCTGCGCCCCACCCTGCACCGGGTCATGAAGGTGCGCAGCAGCAAGGGCCTGGTGGAGACGCTCGAGTCCGAGCGGCCGCTGGAGCCCACCCTGTCCCCGGTCAGCGAGGGGCTGTGGCTCGCCCAGCGCGGCGAGTCCTTCCAGCCGAGCTCGCGCGGGATGCTGGGTGGCACCCGGTTGCGCGAGCTCATCGGCGAGCTGAAGACGCGCGCCGACTTCGTCATCTGCGACTCGTCGCCGGTCCTGCTCGTCCCCGACAACCTGCTCCTGGCCGGCGCCGTGGACGGCGTCATCCTGGTGGCGAAGGCCAGCTCGACCGGCTTCCGTGACCTGGCCCGCGCCAAGACGCTGCTCGAGGGTGCGGGGGCGCGTGTCCTGGGGGTCGTCCTGAACCAGGTCCCGGCGGCGTCGCTGAAGAACTACTACCGCCGTTACTACGAGTCCTACGTCAAGAAGGTCCGCAAGAAGTAAGGCGCGGACCACCCCAGGTCAGCTCACCAGCCACTCCCGGAGCGCCGTCCGCTCGGCCACCGCGCGCAGCTCGTCGTGGACCCGGTCGTCGCCGCGCCACAGTCCCCAGGCGTGGCGACCGTAGCGCACCAGCAGATCCACCCAGCGGACGGGGTAGTACAGGTAGATCCACGACGTGTCGGGTGAGGTCCGGTAGATGCGCCCCATGGCCGACCGGGGGGGATAGAAGGTCTGCCGCAGCACCCCCAGCTTGGCCGCCAGCCGCCGCGACGTCCACAGCTCGGCCATCGAAGGCGACACCGACGCCGCGTCGGTCTCGGTGTTGAAGACACACGTTCGCGCCCAGGCCAGGACCTCCGGGGTGAAGCCGGGCGGCTCCAGCACTGCGATGCGCCCGAGCGGAATGTCCGCCGCCAGCAGCTCCCGCACCAGTCGCAGCGTCAGGTAGACGTAGCGGCCGATCCCCCACTGCCGGGCCCGTTCCACCGCCACGTCCCAGTCGATCGTGTCGCCGTAGTGACGGACCACCTGCAGCACGTCCCAGCAGGCCCGCAGCCCGAGCCGGAACTGGTGATCGAAGGCGGTGTGCAGACACAGGTGCAGCAGCAGATCCTCGGCCGACAGGGCGAGGGCGTCGCCGCCGGCGACGCGGACCGGCACCGCGCGCCGCCAGATCCCGTCGAGGTCGACGGTGAACGGCATGCTCGGGCGGGTGATGCTCCAGTGCAGATCGATGCGCAGCGCGCCCGGCTTGCCCAGCGGCCGGGTGTGGTGATGGTGCGCGTAGTCCACCTGCTCGGCGAGCGGGTCGTACTGTGGCGTGTAGCCGAGCTGGCCCAGCAGGCCTTCGGCCAAGGCCAGCTGCTCGCGAGGAACCATGAGGTCGAGATCGCCCATCGTCCGGAGCGCTGGGCTGCCGTAGACGACGTGACCAAGGTGCGCCCCCTTGAGCAGGATGACGGGCACGCCGTGCCGCCGGAACAGCGCGAGGATCTCCGCCAGCTCATGGCCGATCCGCAGGCTCTGGGCGGCGCCCCGGACCGCGGCCTGGCGCAGATGATCGAGCACCGCGGCCGGCAGCACCGGCGCCGGGGCCACCGTGGTCAGGCAATGGTAGAGCAACGGCGTGATGCCGTTCTCGCCCGCCTGACGCAGGAGCTCGACCGAGTCCGACATCGTCAGCGTGGGCGGCGGTGCGCTGGCGAGGCCATTGGGCCGGATGCCCAGACAGGAGAGCAGCAACGCGCCTTCCCGCCGGGGCAGGTCGGTGGGGGCCGTCATCGGTACGACTGGGCCTGCGTCTCGAACAGCCGGGCGTAGGCCCCACCGCGTCGGATCAGCTCGTCGTGGCGTCCGCTCTCGGCGATGCGTCCCTCCTCGAGCAGGTAGATGCAGTCGGCCATCCGCACCGTCGACAGACGGTGGCTG
>JBGQLG010000010.1:0-62359 GCA_041499965.1 Methylomirabilia bacterium | reverse complement strand
TTTCACGGTGTGTCGTGCGCGCCTACAACCTCGCGAAGGGGACACTCGTGTGGCAGGCGTTCAGCGTCGCCGGTACGTGTCGCATGTATGCCATGGCGACGGAGGGGAGATTCGTACTCGTCGCCGGACAGACCGGGGCGATGGAGGACGACTTCCACGTCCGAGCCTTTGATGCCAGAACGGGCGAGGAGCGGTGGCGACAGCAAACGTCCGTGTTCTCCGCCAGAGAGAACGCGGCCGTCGCGGTCGATGCTGAGCGCCACGCCGTCTTCGTCGCGGGGTGGCGATTCGCCGCCTCGGGGGCCGATCACGACGTCTACCTCGTGCACTCCTATGACCTCAGGACGGGCGACCTGAACTGGGAGGACAAGTTCGATGCCGACCCGAGTTGTCTCCCGAATGGGCGCTGTCGCGCCCGCGATCTCGTCGTAGACCGGGGCCGTGTCTTTACCGCCGGAGATGACGGGCCCGGGCGTGTGTGGTTCGTGCGCACCTATGACGCGGCCTCGGGGGACATCCTGTGGACCGACCGGGTCGCCGTCGGTGTGGGGGCTCCTTCGGACGCGCAGTCGGTCATCGCCGTTCAGGCCGTCGCGGTCGACGACGGGAGAGTCTTCGTCGCGGGCTCCGCACTCGAGGTCACGGGGGATGCGCACTTCCTCGTGCGGGCCTACGACGCCAGATAGCCCGCTCGTCCGGCTGATCCGCCCACGGGCGGGCCAAAGGAGCCGGTAGGGAGGCAGGTGCGCCATCGGCATCACGCGGCTGATCCTGCTCGCCCACCTCCCGCTGCTGTTCGTGGTAGTGTCCGGCTTGGTCTTCTTCGCCTGGGGCGAGATCTACAGCCTCTTCCCGGCCATCGCGGGCGATCTCTTCGGGCGGCGGTATGCTACGACCAACTACGGGCTGCTCTACACGGCGAAGGGGCCTGGCTCAAGGTGGCCACGGGCACGTTGTTCGTCCTGCAACCGCTGTGCGCCCGGGTCCTGGCGCACCCGGCGCTCGGCGCCGGGTACTCCCAAGGAGGGAACACGATGTTGGGGTTGGGCTACCAAGAGCTGCTGATCATCCTGGTGATCGTGCTGGTCCTCTTCGGCGGGAGCAAGCTCCCCGAGCTCGCCAAGTCGCTCGGCAAGTCGGTGAAGGAGTTCAAGAAGGGCGTCGAGACCGAGCCCGCCGAGGACCCCGCCGAGGACAAGGCCCCGAAGCCTGCGCCCGATGCTCCGGCGCCGGCCATCGCGGCCCCGCGCGCCTGCGCCTACTGCAAGGCGCCCCTGGAAGCGACCTGGAGCCACTGTCCGCGCTGCGGCACCGCGGTGGCCCAGGGGTCGGCCACGACGCCGTCGAATTGACCGACCCGCCGCCTGACGGGCGCGCGACCTCGCGCGCTCGCTGGCTCTGGGGCATCGGCCTTGGCGTCGCCGCCTGTCTCGCGGGGTACTGCGCGTGGCTCATCATCACGGACGCGCCGGCCTGGCATCTGGTGGTGCGTCTGTACGTCGACAAGCGCTTCCTCAAGCACACGCTGCGCGAGTGGGGCATCCTCGCCCCCGTCATCTTCATCGGCCTTCAGGCGCTTCAAGTCATCGTCGCCCCCATCCCGGGCGAGGTCACGGGCATCCTCGGCGGATACCTCTTCGGCGAATGGCTCGGATTCCTCTACTCGACGATTGGCCTGACGCTGGGCTCGGTGGCGGCGTTCGGCGTCGGCCGGTGGCTCGGAGTCCACTACGTCAGGGGACTCGTGAGCCGGGAGGTGTGGGAGAAGCTCGGGTTCATCGTGGAGGCCGAGGGGACCCTTCTCTGCCTCGTCATCTACCTGATTCCAGGGTTGCCGAAGGACGTGGTCTGCTACCTGTTCGGCTTGAGCCCCATGCCCTTCTGGGTGTTCACCATCGTCTCGACCCTGGGGCGCATGCCGGGGACGTGGGTCCTGTCGGCCCAGGGTGCGCACACGGCCGCCGGCAACTACCTCGAGGTCATCCTCCTCACGACGATCGTCGTCGCGGTGGCCCTGCCGCTGTACTACTACCGCCATTGGATCATGGGCCGGCTCCAGGGGAAGGGTGTGCGGTGAGGGGCGCTAGAGCCGGCGGGCCCCGACCCAGTGGGAGCGATACCAGTCCTCGTCCAGGCTTGCGATGCCGACGCGCTTGCCCGTCTGTCTGGAGTGGATGAAGCGGCCGTCACCGACGTAGATGCCGTTGTGGCGGAGGCCGTCGAAAAATACGAGGTCGCCGGGCTCGAGGCTGTCGCGGGAGACCGGGGTTCCGTAGTGGTATTGCAGCGCGGCGTTGTGCGGGAGCGAGACGCCGACCTGCGCGTAGACGTACTGCACGAAGCCGGAGCAGTCGAAGCCGGAGGGGTCCGCGCTCCCCCATCGATAGGGAGCGCCGCGGTACGTCATCGCCAGCTCCACCGCGCGCTGGCCCCGCTGACGCTCCGAGCCGCGAATCTCGATCGAACGGTCGGGTTCGGGCGCCGGCGGCGTGACGCTGGAGCAGGCGGCAAGGGCCACGGACAAGCCGAGGAGGACCGCACGAGTCCGTCGTGAAGGGTTCATGGACAGTCGCCCACGCCTCCGGTAGCGTATCAGCGCCGGGGGCGACGATGGCCTACGAATTCCAATCCTTGTTCACGCCGATCCGGGTCGGCCGCCTCACACTCAAGAACCGGATTTACTCGTCCGGCCACGCCGAGGCCATGGCCGAGGGCGGCCGGCCCACCGAGCGGCTGCAGCAGTACCACGAGGCCAAGGCGCGGGGCGGCTGCGCGCTCACGATCTTCGGCGGCTCCTCCAGTGTTCACCCGTCGTCGCCGGCCGCGGCGTGGAAGCAGATCGCCAACCACGACGATTCCGTCATCCCGGCGTACCGCGCGATCGCGGACGCCGTGCATCGGCACGACTGCCTCGTGTTCACCCAGCTCACCCACCTCGGGCGGCGGGCGCAGTCCGATCCGGAGGCGGGGCGCGTGCTCCTGGCGCCGTCGCAGATCCCGGAGCGGGTCCATCGCGAGATCCCGCACGAGCTGGAAGCCGAGCAGATCGCCGAGCTCGTGGGGGCCTTCGGTGCGGCGGCGCGACGGTGCCGCGACGGCGGCCTCGACGGGATCGAGATCTCGATGGCGCACAACCACCTGATCGACCAGTTCTGGTCGCCGCTGTTCAACGAGCGGTCCGACGAGTACGGCGGGCGCCTCGACAACCGCCTGCGCTTCGGCATGGAGGTTCTGACCGAGATCCGCCGGCGGGTCGGCGGCGACTTCGTCGTGGGCGCCCGGATCTCGGGGGACGAGCGCACGCCGGGCGGCCTGACCGCGCGGGACATGGCGGCGATCGCGCGGCACCTCGCCCAGTCCGGTCTCGTCGACTTCCTGTCGATCATCGGCGGTGGCGCCCACACCTACACGCTCCAGGCCGCCGTCGTGCCGAACATGAGCTTCGTGGCGGGCGTCTTCGTGCCGCTGGCGGCGCTCATCAAGGAGGCCGTCCCCGGGATGCCGATCCTTCACGCGAGCCGCATCGTCGATCCGCGGCACGCCGACCGGATCGTCGCGGAGGGCCAGGTGGACGTCGTCGGGATGACACGCGCGCTGATCGCCGACCCCGACCTCCCGCGCAAGGCGCGCGAGGGCCGGCTCGACGACATCCGCACCTGCGTGGGAGCGAACGAGGGATGTATCGACCGGATCTACCAGGGGAAGGCGGTCACCTGCGTCCAGAACCCCGCGACGGGACGCGAGGCGGAGCTGGGCGACGTCCGGCCGGCGGCGACGGCGAAGAACGTCGTGATCGTCGGGGGCGGCGTGGCCGGACTGGAGGCGGCCCGGACGGCGTCGCTTCGTGGGCATCGCGTCGTGCTGCTCGAGAAGACCACGGAGCTGGGAGGGCAGGTGCTCCTCGCGGCCCGCGCACCCGCGCGCGCCGAGTACGCCGGCATCGTACGCTTTCTCGCGTCACAGATCCGCAAGCTCGGCGTCGACGTCCGGCTCGGGGTGGAGGCCACGCCGGAGCTGGTGCTGGCCGAGGACCCGGATGCCGTCGTCGTCGCCACCGGCTCACACCCCTACATCCCCGCGGTTCCCGGTTGCGACGGCAAGCACGTGGTGACGGATCGCGAGGTGCTCGCGGGCGCGGCCACGGTGGGGGCGAACGTGGTGGTGGTCGACGACGTGCACACCGAGGAAGCGCTCTCCACCGCCGAGCTGCTGCTCGATCAGGGCCGGCGCGTCGAGGTGATCTCGCCGCTGTTCCACGTCGGCCAGGACATCGGCGTCACGTCGATCGCGCCGCTCTACGTGCGCCTCTACACCAAGGGCGTCGTCCTCACCCCGGGCAGCGAGCTGCGCGCCGTCGAGGGCTCGACCGTGGTCGTGAGGAACGTCTACTCGGGCGCCGAACGCCGCATCGAGGCCGTCGATACGGTGGTACTGGCGGTCGGGAGCCGCTCGACGGACGCCCTCTACCGGGCCCTCAAGGGCCAGGTCCGCGTGCTGCACGCCGCCGGCGATTGCGTCGCGCCGCGCGGCGTCCACCAGGCCATTCTCGACGGCACCCGGGCCGCCCGAGCGATCTGAACGTCAGTCGCTGCAAACATCGCGCGCGTCGGGACGCGCGCCTTCGACTCGATGTCGCGCACGTGGACGGAGGGATCGCCCACCATCGCGTCCGCGCTGGCGCGCCAGGCGCTCGTCACACGAGCGTGGGGCGATCACCCTCGACGATGATGCGCCACAGCACGCGGCTCTGGCTGCGATCGTAGTCGCCGTGCGCCCGGTGCATCGTGGCGCGGTCGTCGATGACCAGCACGTCGCCCTTGCGCCAGGCGTGCTGATAGACGATCTCGGGCCGGATCATCCGGGTGAGGAGATCGGCCATGTAGCTTCGGCTGGCCTCCGGGGTCATGCCGTCGATATGCGTGGCCTTGGAGATGTGGAAGTAGACGGCCCGCGAGCCGTGCACGGGGTGGGTGCGGACCATCGGATGCTGGATCGGCGCGCCGTACTTGGCGCGGTCCTCCTGGCGCGTGTCCGTGTGGCCGCGGTCCAGGCTGTTGAACGTCGTCAGCGAGTCGAGGCGGCGCCGTTCGTCCTCGCCGAGCGCGGCGTAGGCCGCGCGCATGTTCGCCACGCTGGTGCCGCCCCCGGCCGACGGAACCTCTACCCCGTACAGGATGGTCGCGGCCGGCGGGCGCTCGCGATTGGTGTGGTCGGTGTGCCACTGCTCGGCCGGCTGCTGGCCGTTGCGGTGCCAGATCAGCCCGATCAGCGGGACGTCCGGCATGTTGTGCTGGGAATAGTGCTGCTCCATCGGCGGCCCGAACACCGACGCGGCGGCGAGATACTGCGCCGGGGTCAGGGTCTGGCCGCGGAAGACCAGCGCCAGATGGTCGGCCAGCGCTTGCGACAGCGCGTGCCGGCTCGGTGCGTCGATCGGCTGGCTGAGATCGACGCCCGCCACCTCGGCGCCGAGGGAGGGATGCAGCGGCGTGATCTGCACCTGGGTGATCGGTCGCTGGGCCATGATGTGTCGCCTGCCTCAGCGGGCCAGGCCGGGAGTTCCGGCCGGCACCGCATAGAAGTTCATCGTGAGGGAGACCGCCGTGTAGTAACCCATCAGGACGATCAGGTCGGTGATGCGCTCGTGGCCGAGCGCCGCGACGGCGCGGTCGTGCAGGCCCTGCGGGACGAGGCGGTCACCGGCCAGCGCCATCGCCACCTCGTAGACCACCTGCTCGCGCGCGTCCGCGAACGAGGCCGGCAGGCCGGCGATGATCGCTTCCACCGTGGCGGCCGGCAGGCCGACCTCCTTGCCGCGATTCTCGTGCGCGGCCGTCGGGTAGGCCGAGCGCCACCGGCTGGTCATGACGACGACGGCGATCTCCCGCTCGCGCTCGGTCAGCGAAGACTGGCCAGGTGTGAAGTGCTGGCCGAGCGGCGCGGCCGCGTGCACCAGCTTGGGATTGTGCACCCAGACCTTGTAAGGGCCGGGCAGCCGCCCCCGGGGACCGTCGACCAGGAAGCGATAGCCCTCGCGCTGCTCGGGCGTCATCTGGTCCACGGGAATCTCGGTGTAGCGTCCGAACGTCGGGCTCCCGCTCATCGTCGATGCCTCCTGATGGTCTCCCACGATCCGCTGCGACTCGCCCGGGGGGACGGGATGGCCGATCTTTTCACACATTCCCCGGGCCCGTCGCCGTGTTGTACGGCGGCCGAGCGCCCCGGGGTATTCGACAACGGCAGCCCGCTCGGCTGGCCCGCTCTGGTGATAGGATCTTTAGCTGGCGGCCGGCCGGCCCGGCGGCCGCCACCCTGCCCGGCGCGATCCGTGGTCGTGAAAGGCGAGTGCGTGATCGACTCTTCCTGAGCGGAACGACCTGAGCGGAACGACCGACCGCCCCGCGGCGCTCGACGTCCAGTCCGGACGCGACCGAGGAGCCTCGCATGACGCAGGATCTCGTCGGGTTCCACGATCCCAGCATCGTCGTGCTGTCGATCGTGATCGCGGTGGTCGGTGCCTACGGACCGCTGGCCCTCGTCGAACGCCTCACCGCCGCCCGGGGCGTCGCTCGGCGATGGTGGCTGACCGGCACCGTCACGGCGATGGCGATCGCCATCTGGTCGATGCACTACACCGCGATGCTGGCGTTCAATCTGCCTGTCCCCACCCGGTACGACTGGCCCACCGCGGCGCTCGCCTTCCTGGTCGGGCTGGCGGGTTCGGCGGCGGCGTTCGTGGTCGTCACCGCAGGCCCGACCGACGGGTCCCGCACGGTCGTCGGCGCCGTGTTCATGGCCGCGGGCATCGTCGGACTGCACTACCTGTCGATGGCGTCGATGCGCCTGCCGGCGATGCACCACTACGCCCCGCGCATGGTCGTCCTGTCGGTGCTCGTGGCCCTGGTCTTCTCGCTGGTCTCGCTGGAGTCGATGCGTCCAAGTCCGCCGGGTCGCACCCGCCACCGGCGCCTCGCCACGACGGCGCTGCTCATGGGAGCCGGGGCCATCAGCGGCATGCACTACACGGCCATGACGGCGATCGCCTTCATCCCCTCGGCCGAGAAGCCCGACGTGTCGCACGCGGTGCGGATCTCGTTTCTCGGCACGCTGGGGATCACGGTCGTCACCCTCACGGTCTCGGCCACCGCCGTCGTCACGTCGCTGGTGGATCGGCTCCGGCAGCAGCGCGTGCTGCTCGACGAGCTCTTCGAGCAGGCCCCCCAGGCGGTCGCCCTGACGGACGAGGATGACCGCGTCGTCCGCGTGAACCGCGAGTTCACCCGGATGTTCGGCTACACGGCGGCGGAGACCTATGGGCGGCGTCTCGGGGAGCTCATCGTCCCCGCCGATGTCCAGCACGAGGAGCAGGCCTCCCTCGAGCGCCTGAGCCGGGGCGAGGCTGTGAGGGCCGAGCGCGTCCGACGGCGGAAGGACGGCAGTGCCTTTCCCGTCTCGGTGATCCGGGTGCCGGTGTCGGTGCCGGAGGGGCAGATTGCCTACGCGATCTACCGCGACATCACCGACGAGAAGCGGGCCGCGGAGATGCTGCAGACCTTCCCGCAGCGCCTGATCGAGGTGCAGGAGGCCGAGCGTCGCCGGGTCGCCCGCGAGCTGCACGACGAGCTGGGCCAGGCGCTGACGGCGATCAAGCTCAATCTGGAGGCGATCCAGCAGGGCGGTGGGGCGTCCCCGCCAGGCCGAGGACTGGACGAGAGCATCGGCATCATCGAGCGGGCCCTGCAGCAGGTGCGCGACCTCTCGCTCGATCTGCGCCCCGCGGTGCTCGATGACCTGGGACTGGCGGCGGCCCTCCAGTGGTACGTGGATCGCGAGGCGCGGCGCGCGGGCTTGACGGCCGAGTTCGTCGCGGAAGGCCTGGAGGGTGGCGTGCCCGCGGATCTGGCCACCGCCTGCTTTCGCATCGCCCAGGAGGCCCTGACGAACGTCGTGCGCCATGCGCGGGCCCGCCACGTGTGGGTGGCGTTGAGCTGGCGCGATGCCACGTTTCACCTGCGAATCCGCGACGACGGCATCGGGTTCGACGCGACGGCCGCCCGGCGCGACGTTCGGCCCGATGTACACTTGGGCGTGCGTGGCATGTGGGAGCGGGCCATCATCGTCGGCGGCCGGATCGAGATCCGGTCTCATCCCGGCGGCGGCACCGACGTCGAGGCGTGGTTTCCCCTGGGCCGGGACGAGTCAGCGCCATGATCCGCGTGATCCTCGCCGACGACCACGCCCTCGTCCGGGCCGGCCTGCGCGTTCTGCTCAACGATCTCCCGGGCGTCGAGGTGGTCGGCGAAGCCGACAACGGCCGGGACGCACTCGAGCTCGCCCGCCGGCACCGCCCGGACGTGGCCCTCATGGACATCGGGATGCCCGGCCTGAACGGCCTCGACGCGACGGTCGCGATGAGGCGCGATGTCCCGGGCGTCCGTGTCGTCATCCTCTCGATGCACGCCAACGAGCAGTACATGCTGCGGGCGCTGCGCGCCGGTGCCGCGGGGTACGTGCTCAAGGGCGCCCGCCTGGCCGAGCTCGAGCTGGCGCTGCGGGCGGTCGCCCGGGGCGAGCGGTACCTGGCTCCGGAACTCTCCAAGCACATCGTCGACGACTACGTGCGGCGCGGCGATGATCCGGACCCGCTGGCCCAGCTCACCCCGCGCCACCGGGAGATTCTGCAGCGCATCGCCGAGGGCAGCACGAACAAGGAGATCGCGGGCAAGCTCGGCATCAGCCTGAAGACGGTCGAGGCGCACCGGACGGAGCTGATGACGCGCCTGGACATCCACGATGTCGTGGGATTGGTTCGCTACGCGATCCGCGCTGGCCTGGTGACGCTGGACTGAGCCCTCCCGCGTCTCGGGTGTCGATCCCGCGGTTCTAGGGTCCAGGCCCTATTGGCCGCCGAGGCGTGAGCCGGTAGTGTTTTCCCAGCCATGTGGCTGTTCTTTTCGGCGGCAGGCGCGTCTAGCCTGCTGTCGTCACCACCCCCACGGCCATCGATGGGACAAACGCGCGAACGATCGGTTGAAGCTCTGCGTTCCAGCGGCCGGCAGGTCTCCAGCCGTCGAAGGATTCGCATCACCATCGCGAGCGATTCCCCGGTCGTGCGGACCGGTCTCCGGGCGATGCTGGCCGCCGAGCGAGACATCACGATCGTCGGCGAGGCGGCCACCGTCGGGCACGCCCGGCGGCTCATCGTGGCCCGCCGGCCCGACGTGCTGCTGGTGGCGCTCCTCACCCATGTCGCCGGGGGCCCCGGCGACGGCCGACCGGCGCTGCCGAGGCGATCCGATGTTCCGGCCATCCTCATCACGAGGGCGCCCGCCGCCGTGGAGCTCTGGCCGCGATCCGTCGCAGACTGGCGGGCTCAGGTCGGGCTGACCGTGAGCCGGGCGGAGATCACGGAGGCGATCCGCCGGGCGGCCCGGCGCGACCGCGTCGTGGGCCGGCCCGGGCTGGAACAATCCCGCCGACCCGTCGCCGTCCTCAGCGTCCCCGAGCTGGCCGTCCTCCGTCTGCTGTCCGACGGGCGGACGAACCGCGAGATTGCCCACCGGCTGCGCTACAGCATCGGCACGGTCAAGGACTACGTCCAGAGGATCCTCGAGAAGCTCGAAGCGTCGAACCGCACCGAGGCGGCGGTCAAGGCCGTCCGGGAAGGCGTGCTCAGTTGACGGCGGCCCGCATCCTCATCGTCGACGGGGATGCCGAGACTCGGGCTAGGCTGAGCGACGCCCTGGTGGCCAGCGGGCGCACCGTGCTGTCGGCGAGTCGAGGGGAGGAGGGGCTCGACCGGCTGCAGGCGAATCCCATCGACATCGTCCTCGTCGATCTCGAGCTGCCCGACGTCTCCGGGCTCGAGCTGCTCGACGCGATCAAGCGCGCCTCGCCCCAGACGGAGGTCATCCTCGTCACCGCGTTGGCGTCGATGGAGACGGCGATCCAGGCCGTCAACCGAGCCGCCTTCGCCTACCTCACGAAACCGCTCGAGATCGAGCACCTCGTCGCCACGGTGCGCCGAGCCGAGGAGAAACAAGAGCTGATGCGAGCTCGGCAGGAGTCCGAGGGGCTCTACCGCTTCGTCATCGAGCACGTCCACGACGCCGTCTTCCTCGTCGATCCCGAGGGAAGGCTCACGTTCGTCAACCGGGGCGTCGAGGAGCTGACGGGCTATCGGCGCGACGAGCTGGTGGGGCGTTCGATGTCGATCATCCTGACCCCCGAGGGTGCTCAGACCTCCGCGGCCCGCTCGGAGGGGGCGCATGCCGCCGGCGACCGTCCGTTCTCGTACGAGACCGAGCTCGTCAGGAGGGACGGCACGACGGTCTGGGTCGAGGTCAGCGCGACGAGCGTGCTCCGCGCCGATGGGATCGGCGCCCGCCTCCGGGTCGCCCGCGACATCACGCAACGCCGACAGGTCCAGGCGGCGCTTCGGGAGAGCGAGGCGCAGTTTCGCACCACGTTCGAGCAGGCGCCGGCGGGGATGGGCCACGCCGCGCTCGACGGCCGCTGGATGCGAGTCAACCGCCGGCTGTGCGACATCGTGGGCTATGCGCGCGAGGAGCTGCTGGCCCGCACCCTCGACGACATCACGCACCCGGACGACCTCGATCCCGCGGCGCGCCGGCTCCTCCTGGCCGGAGAGATCCGGACCCTGTCGCGGGAGCAGCGCTGCCGGCACGAGGACGGCTCGGTCGTCTGGATCGACCTCACGCTCTCGATATTCCGCGGGCCGTCGGGCGCCCCGAGGTGCTTCATCGCCGTCGTCCAGGACGTCACGGCGCGCAAGAAGCTCGAACAGGAGCTCTTTCACTCCCAGCGGATGGAGGGGGTGGGCCAGCTCGCCGGCGGCATCGCGCACGACTTCAACAACCTGCTGACCGTCATCGGCGGCCGCAGTCAGTTCGCCCTGGCGCAACTGCAACCAGCCGATCCACTCCGCCGCGAACTGGACCTGATCAAGACGACGGCGGACCGGGCGGCCGCGCTCGCCAGACAGCTACTGGCGTTCAGCCGCACGCAGGCCCTTCAGCCACGGGTGGTCGATCCCAACGACGTCATCAACGGCTCGCTGGACCTGCTCCGGCGCCTCATCGGTTCGGACATCGACCTGGCCTTCGTGCCCGGCTCCGATCTCGGCCGGGTGCGCATCGATCCCGGTCAACTCGATCAGGTGATCGTCAACCTCATCGTCAACGCGCGCGACGCCATGCCGCGCGGCGGCCGTCTGACCATCGAGACCTCGAATGTCGCGGTGGACGCCGGCGTCGCGCAGCGCCGCATGGGCATGACGCCCGGGCCCCACGTCGTGCTCGCCGTGAGCGATACCGGCGTGGGGATGGACCCCGCGACCCGGGCGCGCATCTTCGAGCCCTTCTTCACGACGAAGGGGCCCGGCCAGGGCACCGGACTGGGATTGGCGACGGTCTACGGCATCGTGAAGCAGAGCGGGGGGCATATCCGGGTCTACAGTGAGCCCGGAGTCGGCACCGTGTTCCGGATCTGCCTGCCGCGCACCGAGGCCGCGGTCGACGCGGAACCGTCGGCCGACCCTGGCCCGTCCCGGGGGACCGAGACGATCCTGCTGGTCGAGAACGAGGTGGACGTGCGCGAGATGGTCCGGGACGTGCTCCCGCCACTCGGATACACCCTGCTCGAAGCCGTCGACGCTGATGACGCCCTCCTCATCGCCGGCCGGCACGTCGGCCTCATCGACCTGCTCCTCACCGACGTCTTGATGCCGTCGAGGAGCGGCCGGTCTGTCGCGGAGGCGATCACCACCGCTCGGCCGGAGACCAAGGTGCTGTTCATGTCGGGCTACACCGGCGAGGCGATCGTGCGGCGCGGCGTCCTCCCGGCGGGAATCCAGTTCCTCGAAAGGCCGTTCAGCCGCGAGGCGCTCGCCGCGAAGGTCCGGGCCGTTCTCGACCGGCCGGACTAGAAGGCCGGCCGCGGGCGCCGGTGTCGTCGTCGCCCGCCGGGGTGATACGATGCGCCGATGAACCAGCGCGGTTTCGGGCTCATCGAGATCGTCATCGTCCTGGTGGTGGTGGCGATCGCCGGCTACCTGGTCATGCAGTACGTCACCTCCTCGGCCAAGAGCGTCGAGCAGTTCCAGAAGGAGCGGCCGCTCGACCGGACCAGGCTGGCCGCCGACCGGGCCACCCTGGCCACGCTGCAGGGCCTCGTGCGGAGCTACCAGGCCGAGAAGGGCCAGTGGCCCGCCGACAAGGCGGCGGTGCTGGGGCTCCTCATGGCGCCGCCGAAGCTGCAATGCGCGGGGAACGACTTCGACTACGACGCCGCGACGGGCACGCTCGGCCTCACGATCACCGACGACGCGCGCTGCTGACGCCCGGGATGCGGCGCCTCGTCCTCTCATCGACGCCGTCGCGCCCGGCGTCACCGCCGGCGCCAGCGTCACCATCGCGGACGAGCGCATCGTGGAGGTTCTCGACGGCCGGGCCGGAGCTGACCGCGCAGTACCTCGCCAACGCCCAGCGCGCTCTCCTCGAGGGCGGCGTCACGGGGCTGCGCATGGCGGGGACGCCGCACTTCATCGACGTGGCCCTCAAGCGCGCGTTCGACTCCGGCCAGCACGTCGGTCCGCGGCTCTTCACGTGCGGCTGGTTCCTCACCACCACCGCCGGCCACGCGCTCGGCACCGGCTTCGCGCTGCCGTGCGACGGCCCCGCGGGGTTCGTGCGCACGATCCGCGAGCACATCCAGGCCGGCGTCGATCACGTCAAGCTGAACCTGACGGGCGGGATCATGGGGCCGGCGTGGGACCGCCAGCGCTCGAACGGCGACGACGGCTCGCCATGATGGCCCGCCCGCGGCCCTCGCGTCCGCCCGCGGCCCTCGCGTCGGGGGTCACGGCGACGTCGCGGTCCGGCTGCGGCCGCGTGGGCGGATTCGCCACTCGAAGGCGTCGTCGGCGTAGTCGAGGCGGCGCAGCGTTTCGAGGACGAGGAAGCGGTTGTGGACGGCGAGGGCGCCCTCGAAGAGGCCGTTCCAGGCTTCGAAGACTGCGGGCGAGACATTCGAGATGCCGCGCATGAGCCGCCACGAGCGGCGGCTGACGTGGACGGCGTCGCCGCGCGTCTCCTGCTCGGCGGCATCGCCCTCGGCGGCGGCCAGACGCGCCAGCCATTCGCCGAAGGCCTCGGCGCTGTCACCGCTGACGCCGAGCGCGTCCGCGGTCTGCTGGTAGCACTGGGCGCCGACGAGCTGGCCGGTGACGCGTCCAAGATGAGCCGCGTCCGCGGGCCCGAACAGCTCGACCAGGCGGGGAAGGCCGGAGCGCACGTACTCCATCGCGTAGTTCCGGCTGGCCTTTGCCAGCCGTTCGGCCGGCCACTGCGCCTCGGGCAGCCGCGGCGCGCGGGCGGGATCGAACGGTGGCGGCAGCTCGCCCGGCCGGAACTGCAGGCGCTCGTCGGGGGCGAGGTCGCGCGCGTGCTCCAGGAAGTAGCCGGCCAGTCCGTGCTGGCCGTCGACCGTCTGCGCCGTGCACACGAAGCCCAGCCGCGGATTGCCGAGCGACACGCCGTTGTGCGCGTACCAGCCGCGCAGCATGGCGCGCGAGACCTCGCTGGGCACGCCGCAGATGGCGGCACCGGGATAGATCCAGCGCGGCGGCACGAAGCGCACCCAGGCCTTGGTGTCGCTCTCCTGCATGAACTCCACGTCGACGCCGCCGACGGCATTGGACAGGTAGTGATAGGCCGCGCAGGCGACCGCGGGCGGCAGCCCGCGCAGGCCGAGCTTGTCGAAGCTCGACAGAAACTTCTCGTGGTGCTGGTGACGGAAGACGCGGAACACCCACTCGGCGGCGTCGCCGCCGCTCCGGCGGGAGACGACGGTGAGGATCAGGCCCGTGAAGTAGGTGTGGTAAAGCTCGGCGGCGGCGCCCAGGCCCGCGGTGGTCGTGTCGCTCGGCATCGTGCCCGGCACCTTGCGGCCACGATAGCAGACGGGGGCCGGGATGGCCCCCCGATCGGGCTCAACGGCGCAGCTGCCGGATCAGGTACCAGACGATGCCGAGGTTGAGGCCCAGCACGGCGATCCGCACGAGGGTGACGTGGCGCGCGATCTCGTAGAGCTCGAGCGGCACCAGGCACGCGGTGACGATGACCGTGAAGTATTCCGCCCAGCGCTTGCGCAGGAACAGGCCGACGCCCTCGACCAGGAGCACCGCCGCGTAGGCGAACATGCCGCCGGCGATCGCCGCGATCCGCCGCGGCTCAAGATCGGCAACCCGTTCGAGGGCGGCCTGGGTGAGCCGACCCCCAGGATCGAGATGAACGTGGCGTGCCCACCTCGTCACGCTCTCGGT
This sequence comes from Methylomirabilia bacterium, assembly GCA_041499965.1. Taxonomy (GTDB): domain Bacteria; phylum Methylomirabilota; class Methylomirabilia; order Rokubacteriales; family CSP1-6; genus AR5. The sequence continues at coordinate 48,015 of JBGQLG010000010.1, read as the reverse complement.
CAGGTCCGCGTGGAGGAGCTTCAGCACGGCGAGCCCACCGGCGAGGAGCAGGAGCGCCTTGGCCAGCTTGAGGACCGCGATGAGCCGGAGGCCGACCTTGCCGGAGTCGACTCGCAAGCGACTGACCCTCCTCCCTGACTGATTCGTCGAGGGGGAGGGTAACCTATCGGGCCGGCCGCGGGAGGCCCGGCGTCAGTTCCTCACGGTGACCTCGACGCTGGCGCGCCCGGTGTTGCCGGAGGCATCGCGCACCACCGCCGTCAGCGTGTGCGCCCCGTCGGCGCCCGCCGTCGTCCACGGGATCGACACGGGACCCGTCTCCGCCGTCGTCTCGCTGCCGACGGTGTCGCCGTCCACCTCCAGGGTGAACGTGTTCGACGATCCACTGACGCCGCTGACCCAGAGGACCACCCAGGCGGTGCCGCCGACGACCGCACCACCGGTGGGTTGCGTGATGGCGACGTCGAGGGTGTCGCCCGCCGATGGAGCGGAGGGTGGCGGGGCCGGCGGAGCCGTCGCGCTGCTCCCCGTGACTCGGATGGTGAGGCTCGCGCGTCCGGTCTCGCCAGACGCGTCGCGCACCGTGGCGGTCAGCGTGTGCGCGCCGTTTGGGATCGACGTCCACGGCAGCGTGACGGGCCCGCGCGTCGACGTCGTCTGACTACCGGTCGCGACGCCGTCGACGCTCAGCGTGAACATGTTGGCGCTGCCGCTGGTCCCCTCGACCCACACCACGGCGGTGCCGGCGCCGCCGACGATGGCGTCGTCGGCCGGTTGCGTGATGAAGACGCTGAGCGACCGGGTCGATGGCGGCGGGGGCGGCGGTGACGCCGGCGGGGCGCTGCTGCCCGTGACCGACACGGTGAGTTTCGTGCTACCCGTCTGGCCCGTCGCATCTCGCACCGTGGCGGTGAGCGTGTGGGTGCCGTTCGGCACCGACGTCCACGCGAGCGTCACCGGTCCCCGGGCCGGGGACGTCTGGCTGGCCTTCGTCGCCCCATCGACGCTCAGCGTGAAGGTGTTGGCGCTGCCGCTGGTCCCCTCGACCCACACCACGGCGGTGCCGCTGCCGCCGACCGTGGCGCCGCCCGCCGGCTGGGTGATGAACACGCTGAGCGCGCCGGTCGAGTCCGGCGGGGACGGGCTCGACCCGGTCGCGGTGCCGCTGACCGCGCGCGAGGTGGTGTCGCCGTTACCGGTGAAGTTGACGTTGCCGGTGAGGGTGCCGGCGGCGGTGGGCCGGAACCGGACCACGACGGCCTGGCTGGCCCCCGCGCTCAGCGAGAACGACCCGCCGGAGACGATCGTGTACGGCGCGGCGACGCTGGCCGTTCCTGTCAGGGCGCTCGTGCTGGTGTTCTGCACGGTGAAGGTTCGATCGGTGGTGGCGCCAGCGGCGATGCTGCCGAAGCTGACCGTCGCCGTCGGGGTCACCGTGATGTCGGAGTGCGCGGTCCCGCTGGCCACGGCGGAGCAGGCGCTCTCGTTGCCGGAGGTGTCGACGGCGGTGATGCGCACGAAGTAGGTGGTGGATGCGGTCAGGCCGGTGACGCGGCTGCTGACCGTCTGCCCCGCGGGCGGCCTCGAGGTCGACGAGGACACGGCGTGGGACCCGCCGCCGGGACAGGTCGGTGTCGTGGTGGCCAGGTACACGCGATAGCCCGAGAGATCGGTGAGCGGCGTGCCATTCGCGTTCGTGGTGGGCGCCGTCCAGCTCACGTTGATCGCGGCGGCGTCGGCGCGTGCCATGCACCCGAGGGTGGCCGCGAAGAGGAAGACCGCACGACCAACTCGTCGGATGACATCCCGGCGCCATTCGCCGTTCATACGTTTTCGTCTCCTTCATGCAATTGTTAGAAGGGTGATGCGACGCGCTCGCGCCGGCCGGGCAAGCCAAGTGCCATCGAGTGCGGATTTCGCGCAGGCGCATGAACCACGGCGAAGCGAGACGAGCGTGTCGTCGACCCGTATCCGCGGTGACGTCGGATTCGTTACACAGCGTCACCGACGCTGCGTTGCGCACTTTCACAAGCGAGGAAATCGGCGGCGGATCGTCGAATGGGTTTTGACCGGGCCCGCCGGTCAGGAAGTGGCCGAAGACGAGGGGGTTGTGACCCCACAATGCTTGCGATTACGAAGGGTTACAGGTATGGTCCTCGACTTGCTCTACCTCGCCAGTCGTGGCCAAGCCCGCGTCTCGAGCCGCAGCACCGTGTCACGACTGGGAGGCGCTGAAGAGCGCGGCCCAGGAGCGGGAGGTCGCCTACGAATTCGACGGGCACGAGGTCCACGTGTGGGCCGGGCGCCCGGAGCCTGGCGACCGGTGTGGATGCGGCGCGCGGAAGTGGGCGTGAGCCAGGTCGAGACGATTGCGGTCCGGCCGTAGGGGCCGGCCGAACGAGGCAGTGGAGGACGAGTGGATCATGGCCGCGAAGATCATCATCGCGCTCGTCGCGTTTCCGGTGCTGGTGCACGCGATCTTCACCGTGGCGAGACTTGTGCTCGGCCTCATGATGCCCGAGGTGCTCGCCCACGCCGGGAGCTGGTCCGAGATCGTCAGCAAGGGCGCGGTGGTCGCGGCCTTCCTGCTCGCGGTCCGCGCCTCCTTCGGCGTGTGCCGGCGGCTCTGGCCGGCGCCGGTGAAGTAGACCGGTCCTTCAGCCGCGCGTGCTCAGCGTGTCGGCGCTGATCGCGGCGCGCACGAGATCCAGCAGCGGCTCGCGCTTCACGCACCGAGCGAACCGGAACGAGTCCGCGAGCGCTTCCGCCTCCTCGGCGTCCATCCCTTCGAAGCAGCGCCCGAAGTCCTCGACCAGCGGCTCGGCCAGCAGGATATGGCGGACGAGGCCGTGGATCCAGGAGCGCTGACCGAACGGGAACGGGTCGAAGCCCGGGAACTCACGGCGGAAGGCCTCCTCGATCGGCCCCAGGATGTCCCGCACGCCCGCATCCGACGAGCCCCACGCATCCACGCCGAGCCGGGCCTTGCGCTCCAGCACGGGCCGGATGCGACGCACGTACGGGGAGTCTGCTGAGGCGCAGACCAGTCCCTGCAACCCGATGTCCTTGTAGGTCCACAACGCCCAGCCCGCGTCGTGGCGGCGATAGATCTCGAGCTGGTCGGTGAGCACCTGCCGGCGCATCGCGTCCCGCCGGGCGTCGCCGGGATAGACCGGCCCGAACTCACCGACCCAGATCGGCGTGCCCGTGCGCCGCATGTACTCGGTGCGGGCCAGGAAGGTCCGCTCGATCACGTCGCGATCGACGTACGTGCCCCGGCTCAGCCCGGGATAGTCGCCGCCGTCGTAGAGGCCGGGCAGCGCGTAGTCGTGCACGGTGTAGACGGTGTTGGGCCACGGCTCGCCGAACACGTCGAAGTCGAGCGAGTAGCGGTTGCCCTCCAGGAACAGGACGTGGTCGGGATCGACGGCGCGGACGGCATCGTGCAGGCGCTGATAGAACGGCCCGATCGCCGCGCCGCCGACGTCACCCGGCTCGTTGATCGGGTTGTAGCCGGCGACCCACGGATGGCCGCGATAGCGCCGGGCCAGCGCCTCCCACAGATGGACGACGCGGTCCTGGAAGTGCCGATACGCCCAGAAGAATGCCCGGTGCGTCGGGTTGTCGCTGTGCCAGCGCTGGTTCTGACAGCCGGGCAGTGCGTGGAGGTCGATGACCGTGTAGAGCCCGTGCCGGGCGCAGCGGTCGATCGCCCGGTCGAGCAGCGACAACCCCTCCTCCCTCAGCTCGAAGGGCCGCAGGTCGTCGTCGAAGTGACGGTAGCTCACCGGCAGGCGGACGACGTTCAGGCCGAGCGAGGCGATGAACGCCGCGTCCTCGTCGGCGAAGAATACGTCCAGGAACCGGTCGAAAAACCGGCGGGCGCCCTCCTCCCCGAGGGCCCGGCCCAGGGCGCCGCGCTGGAGCGTTTCGGTCCCCGGGAAGCCGGTGATGAAGTTCTCCATGTTCATCCAGCCGCCCAGGCCGACCCCGCGCAGCATGACCGGCCGCCCGCTGCGGGTGGTGAGGTGGCGTCCGCGGACCTGTAGCAGAATGTCGGCGTCCATGCGGCAGGATGCTACCGTGGCTAGGTCAGTCCTACAACGAGCGCCGGTCCTTTGACACTGTTCGACGATCAGCGTCTAGGACTCGACGTCGGCTGACACGTGGAGGGGCCTGAGGCGGCGGTTTCCGGGAGGTGGCCCGGCGGCTCGTGCCTTGCTTGCACACAGCGCCGCCAAAAACTGGCGCGCAGGTCTGGATAACTCACGGGACCGGCCCCCTTCGGCCGGGAGGATGGCTCATGAATTTTCGGCTGCCGGCTGGCGTGTTCTCCAAGGACATCGGGATCGACCTGGGGACCGCCAACACCCTCCTCTTCGTCCGCGGGCAAGGCATCGTCCTCTCCGAGCCCTCCATCGTCGCGATCGACCGGACCCATAACTCCGTCATCGCGGTGGGCCAGGCGGCCAAGGCCATGCTGGGCCGGACGCCGGGCAATATCGACGTGGTCCGTCCCCTTCGCAGCGGCGTGATCGCCGACTTCGAGGTCGCCCAGACGCTGCTGCGGGAGCTCATCGGGCGGGTGCAGCCCCGGGCCAGGCTGTTCCGGCCCCGGATCGTGATCGGCGTCAGCTCCTGCACCACCCAGGTGGAGAAGCGGGCGGTCCGGGAGGCGGCCATGCAGGCCGGCGCCCAGGCCGTCTACCTCATCGAGGAGCCGATGGCCGCGGCCATCGGGGCCGGCATCCCCATCCAGGAGCCCAGTGGGCACCTGGTCGTCGACATCGGCGGCGGCACCACCGAGGTGGCCGTCATCTCGCTGTCCGGTATCGTCTATTGCCAGTCGGTGCGCTCGGGCGGCGACGACATGAACGAGTCGATCACCCAGTACATCAAGAAGCACTACAACCTGCTGGTGGGCGAGCGCCGGGTCGAGGAGTTCAAGCTGGCGCTGGGCACGGCGCGGCCGGCCGGCGAGGGACCGCGCACGATCCAGATCAAGGGCAGCGACATCGTGGCCCGGGTGCCCAAGATCATCACGATCAACGAGGACGAGGTGCGCGAGGCGCTCTACGACTCGGTGGGCACCATCGTCGAGACGATCCGGGTATGCCTGGAGCGCATCCCGCCCGAGATCGCGGCCGACATGGTCGATAACGGCATCGTCCTGACCGGCGGCGGCGCGCTGCTGGCCGGGCTCGACGACATCATCCGCAAGGAGACGTACCTGCCGGTCACGATCGCCCCCGACCCGCTGTCCTGCGTGGCCCGCGGCATCGGCGCCCTGCTCGACGACCTGCCCCTGCTCAAGCGCGTCGCACTGGAGCAGTAGCCGCCCGCTGGTTCTCGGCAACCCGCTGGTTCTCGGCAACCACCCGTTGCTGAGACTCCGGGTATGCTGTCGGGCCAGGGGAGGGCGCGCATGGACTTCGGGGCGGCGATCTTTTTCACGGACTATGCGATCGGGCCGGTCGAGCTGGGCCGCGCGCTCGAGGAGCGCGGATTCGAGTCGCTGTGGGCGCCCGAGCACTCGCACATCCCGCTGGCGCGGACGTCGCCGTTCCCCGCGGGCGGTGACCTGCCGAAGAAGTACTACGACGTGATGGACCCGTTCGTGACGCTGGCCGCCGCCGCCGCGGTCACGCAGCGGCTCAAGGTCGCCACCGGCATCTGCCTGGTCGTGCAGCGTGACCCGATCCACACGGCCAAGGCCGTCGCCACGCTCGACCAGACCTCGGGCGGGCGGTTCCTCTTCGGCATCGGCGCCGGCTGGAATGCCGAGGAGATGGCTGACCACGGCACCGACTTCGCATCGCGCTTCGCCGTCATGCGCGAGCGTGTCGAGGCCATGAAGGCGATCTGGACGAAGTCCAAGCCCGAGTACCACGGCAAGTTCGTGGAGTTCCCGCCGATGATGACCTGGCCCAAGCCGGTGCAGAAGCCGCACCCACCGGTGATCGTCGGCGGCGCGTTTCCCTACGGCGCGCGGCGGGCGATCGCCTATGGCGACGGCTGGGTGCCGCACGCGCGCCGGCCGGCCTACGGCGACGTGCTCGGGATGCTGCCACAGTTCCGCACGATGGCGACCGAGGCCGGGCGAGATCACGCGAGCATCCCGATCACGGTGTTCGGCGTCGCGGAAGATCGCGCCCTGATCGAGCGCTATCGCGAGGCCGGCGTCGCCCGGCTCGTGTTCAACCTGCCAGCGGCGAAGGCCGACGAGGTGCTGCCGGTGCTGGACCGCTGCGCGTTACTGATTCGGTAGGGGGCCGCCCACGAGGATGAACGTGGGCTCGAGGCCGGCCAGCTTCACGTAGAGCCGCCAGGGCGCCGGTCCCGCCTCGGCCAGCGGGAACCATGCGAATGAGTTGCCTTCGACGGCGCCCGAGCCCCCACCGACCGGCACCCCGACGCTCAGGCCCGTCCCGACGCCGACCCCACCGCGCGTACTGAAGCTGCCGCCGCCGATGCCGATCCCGATGCCGACCGGCGAGCCTCCGGGGGTGGGCACCGGCGCGTCGATGGCCTGGGCCCGCAGCGCGCCCCCGCTGGCCCTGACGATTGCGGCCTCCTCGAGCCGACGCCCGGCGCTGTCGATCTCGATGCGGAGGCGATCGCCCACGACCTGGTAGGCGGCGGAGATGCGTGCGCCCGACGGCTGCTGGGCCGGCGTGTACGGCAAGGTCGCCGTCGCGCAGCCGGTGAGCGCCAGGAGAGCAGTGAGCGCGAGATAGCGAGACGTCATCGGGCGCATTCTAGTGCAGCTCTGGTGCACCTGCCTTGGAACCCGCGCTTGCAACCAGCGTACCCGCGAGAGGGAAAAGGTTTTCCATGCGGAAGTGAGGGGGGCTTGATCGACGTGCGAGGCTGAACACAGGAGGTGCGGGTCTATGAAGAATCGACAGCTCGCTGCGATGATCCTCTGTGGCGGCCTCGGTCTGCTGGTGTCGGCGTGCGCGACGAAGAGCTACGTGCGCGAGCAGGTCGGCACGTCGGAGACGCGGCTCACCGGGCGCGTCGACACGACGGAGACCAAGCTCAAGGACACGTCGGATCGCACCACGTCCAACACGCAGGCGCTCGAGGCCACCAGCCAGCGCATGCAGAGCTTCGATGGTCGGCTGGGCGAGGTGAGCTCGGTGGCCAGCGATGCCAAGAAGGACGCGGCCCAGGTGGCGGCGGCGCAGAAAGAGGCCGAGGCCGCGTTCAACCAGCGCTTCGGCAACCGCAACAAGTACGGGATGGTCGAGACCAAGCTGGTCTACTTCGACTTCGCCAAGTCCGACCTCAAGGACGACGGGATCAACGAGCTGGAGGAAGTGGCCAAGGCCCTGAAGGCGGACCCCAACGCCGTGCTGGAGCTGCAGGGCTTCGCCGACCCGCGCGGCACCGAGCGCTACAACTACGGGCTGACCCGTGACCGCGTCGACGCGGTGGTGCGCTACCTGGTGCAGCGTCACAGCATCGACCTGCGCCGCATCTATTCCGTCGGCATGGGCAAGGTGGCCCTGGCCGCCGGCGAGAAGGGCGACAAGGAGACGTACACGAAGAGCCGGCGCGTCGAGATCCGCCTGCTCGCACCGCAGAGCTGAACCTCGGGCGGGGGCTCCGAGCGGCATCCGGAGCCCCCGCCGCAGCACCCCATCGCGCCGCGCATCCGCCAGCCCTCTCGTGATCGACGCCCCCTCGTGGTAGAAGTTGAGGCGCCACTCATCCCCAGGAGGCCCGTATGAGACTCGCAGGCAAGGTCGCGATCGTCACCGGCGGCGCCAGCGGTATGGGACAGAGCGAGGCGATCATCTTCGCGCGGGAGGGTGCCCGGGTGGTGGTGGCCGACCTGCTCGAGCGCGAGGGCGGGCAGACGGTCGACACGATCAAGGCGGCCGGCGGCACCGCGCGCTTCGTGAAGCTCGACGTCACCAGTGAGGCCGACTGGCGCACGGCCATCGACGCCGCCGTGGCCGGCTTCGGCGCGCTCGACCTTCTGGTGAACAACGCCGGCATCAGCGGGACCTTCGACCAGGACATGCTCAGCACCGCCGCCTGGGACAGCCTGATGAACGTGAACGCCAAGGGCGTGTTCCTGGGGATGAAGCACGCCATCCCCGTCATGCAGAAGGCCGGGCATGGTGCCATCGTCAACATCTCGTCGATCTCGGGCTTCGTCGGCCAGACCGGCGTGCACATGGGCTACAACGCCTCCAAGGGCGCCGTGCGGATCATGACCAAGACGGCGGCGGTGCAGTTTGCCAAGGACGGCATCCGCGTGAACTCCGTGCATCCCGGCTTCATGCCGCCCATGCGCACGTCCAAGACCTCGGCCGACCCCGAGTGGCGCGCCAAGATGCTCAAGGCGGTGCCGATGAAGCGCGAGGGCCGGGTGGAGGAGGTCGCCCACGCCGTGTTGTTCCTGGCCTCCGATGAGGCCTCGTACATTACCGGGACCGAGCTGGTCGTCGACGGCGGCTACCTGGCGGTATGAACCCGCTCACCGTCGGCCGCTTGCGCGTCACCGCCGTCGTCGAGCGAGCGGGGCCGACGCGGCCGACGTGGCTGCTGCCCGACGCGACGCCCGAGGCGGTGGAGTGCCACCGCGAGTGGCTGGCACCGCACTTTCTGGACGACCAGGGCCGTTTCTTACAGTCGATTCACAGCTTCGTGCTGCAGGCCCCCGGCCTCACCGCGCTGGTCGACACCTGCGTCGGCAACGACAAGGACCGTGGCGGGCGGGCGCCGTTTCACATGATGCGCACGACATTCCTCGAGGACCTGCGCGCGGCCGGGGTGCCGCCGGAGTCGGTCGACGTGGTGATCTGCACGCATCTGCACGTCGACCACGTGGGCTGGAACACCCGCCTGGACAACGGCCGCTGGATGCCGACATTCCCGCGGGCCCGCCACCTGTTCGCCCGGCGGGAGTGGGAGCACTGGTCGAGCGAGCGCGACGAGGACACGCGCCGGCTGCTGGCCGACAGCGTGCAACCCGTCCTCGACGCCGGGCTGGCCGACCTCGTCGAGGTCGACCACCGGATCTCGAGCGAGCTGTGGCTGGAGCCGACGCCCGGCCACACCCCGGGCCACGTCAGCGTACGACTGCGCTCCGGCGACGGCGAGGCCGTCATCACCGGTGATCTCATGCACTGCCCGGTGCAGGTCGCCGAGCCCGAGTGGGGCAGCCACTTCGACAGCGACGTCGAGCAGGCGCGCAAGACGCGCCGCGCGTTCTGCGAGCGCTACGCCGACACCGGCGTCGCGGTGCTCGGCACGCACTTCCACCATCCGACGGCGGGCCGCATCGTCCGCCACGGCCAGACCTGGCGATTCGCCGTCGCCGGAGGGAGCTGAGACTCATGACCGCCGCCCGCGGCATCGACATCGTTCGCGCGCACCTGGCCAAGCTGCCGCCCTCTGCCTCGCTGACCGTCGCCGAGCGGCGCGCGCAATACGATCGCGCCGAGCGCGTGTTCCCCACGCCGGCCGACGTGGTGGTCGAGCCGGTGCGGGCGAGGGAGCGGCCGGCCGAGTGGCTGCGGCCGCCGGACGCGCGGACCGATGCCGCCGTCCTCTACTTGCACGGCGGCGGCTACGTCATCGGCTCGCCGCGCTCGCATCGCCACCTGGCCGCGGCCATCGCGCGCGCGGCAGGCACGGCCGCGCTGGTGCCGGACTACCGGCTCGCGCCCGAGCATCCGTTCCCGGCGGCGCTGGACGACGCGGTGGCCGCGTATCAGTGGCTGCTCGGCCGCGGCATCGCGCCGGGCCGCATCGTCGTGGCCGGCGACTCGGCCGGCGGAGGGCTGACGGTCGCCACGCTGCTGGCCCTGAGCGAGCGGGGGCTGCCGCGCCCGGCCGCCGGCGTGTGCATCTCGCCCTGGGTCGATCTCACGTGCAGCGGCGCCACCTACGCAACCAAGGCGGCCGTCGATCCGATCGTCACCCTCGAGAGCATCGCGACGATGGCCCAGGCCTACGCCGGCAGCGGTGATCCCAAGGCCTCGCTGCTCTCGCCGCTCTACGCCGACCTGCGCGGCCTGCCGCCGCTGCTGGTGCAGGTGGGCAGCGACGAGGTGCTGCTCGACGACGCGCTGGGGCTGGGCGAGCGCGCCCGGGCGGCCGGCGTCGACGTCACGCTCGAGGAGTGGCCCGCGATGATCCACGTGTGGCACTGGTTCTTGCCGATGCTGGCCGAGGCCGAGCGCGCCGTCGGGGTCATCGGCGCCTTCGTCCGCGCGCGGCTCGGCTGAGGCCCAGGCGATCATGGCCTCGCTCGACGGCCGCATCGCTCTGATCACGGGCGCCGCCCGCGGCATCGGCGCGGCCACGGCGCGCCGCCTCGCCGCCGCCGGCGCCAAGCTGGTGCTCGCCGACCTCGACGGTCCCGGCGTGGAGAAGCTGGCCGCCGAGCTGGAGGGCGTCGGCGTCCAGGCCGACGTGACGCGCGCGGCCGACGTGGCTCGCATGGTGGACGAGCCCTACCGGCGCTGGGGGCGGCTGGACATCCTGTTCAACAACGCGGGCGTCATCCGCGTGCAGCCGCTGCTCGACGTGACCGAGGGCGAGTGGGACCGCGTCCTGACCGTCAACCTCAAGGCGGTGTTCTTCGTGCTGCAGGCGGCGGCGCGGCGCATGAAAGAGCAGCCGCCGATGGCCGGCTCCCAGCTTCGCGGCAAGCTCATCCAGACGGCGTCGATCGCCGGCTATCGCGGGGGCAATCACCTCACGACCCCGTACTCGGCCTCCAAGGCCGGGGTGATCAGCCTCACCCGCTCGGCCGCCCAGGCGCTGGCGGGCGATCGCATCACGTCGAACTGCGTGTGCCCAGGTGCGGTGGACACCGCGATGTGGGCCCAGCTCGACAGCGAGCTGGCGGCGCTGCAGGGGCTGGCGCCGCGCGAGGCGTGGCAGCGGCGAATCAAGGGTATCCCGCTCGGCCGCCCGGAGACCGCGGACGACGTCGCCGGCGTCGTCGCCTTCCTGGCCGGGCCCGACTCCGACTACATGACGGGCCAGGCCATCAAGGTCGACGGCGGCCTCGTCATGGGCGATTGACCGCGGACCGGCATGGCCCGCGGGAGCGCGAGTGTGCTGACGTACGCGGTCCTGGTCCTGATCACCGTGGCGGCGTGGGCGCAGGTGCTGTGGACGGCGTTCACCGACGACATGGCCGGCATGGACATGGTCATGACGCCCGGTCTCGCCGACGGCCTCGGGTACGTGCTGGCCTGGGGTGTCATGATGGCGGCGATGATGTTGCCGAGCGCCCTGCCGATGATCGGGCTCTACGCGGCGACGCAGCGGCGCGCGGCGGCTCCCGCGGCGCTCCCGGTGACGCTCTTCACCCTGGTCTATCTCGTCGTGTGGACGGCGACCGGCGTGCCGATCTACCTGGCGAACGTCGGCTGGAGTCGCCTCGCCGCCAACCCGCGCGCGTACGCGCTGGCCGCCCTGCTGGTCGTGGCCGGGGCCTTCCAGGTGACGCCGCTCAAGCAGGCATGCCTGCGGCGCTGCCGCAGCCCGATCGGGTTCCTGCTCGGTCACTGGCGGGCGGGGTGGCGCGGCGGGCTGGCGCTGGGCTGGGCGCACGCCGTCTACTGCCTGGGCTGCTGCTGGGCGCTGATGGTCGTGCTGGTGGCGGCGGGGGCGATGGGACTCACGTGGGTGCTGCTCGTCGCGGTGGTCGTCGCCGCCGAGAAGGTGCTCCCGCAGGGCGAATGGATCGCGCGCGCGACCGGGGTGGCGCTGATCGGGCTGGGCGTGGCCGTCGCCGCTCGGCCCGGGCTGGCGCTGGTGCTACGCGGCGGTGGGCAACCGATGTGAGCAACGTCCGGAGCTGAGACAGGAGACCCGTGATGGCCAACGTGCAGTGGCAGATCAGCGGTGACTACTTCGAGGCGTGCAGCTGCGACTCGGTGTGCCCGTGCCCGACCTCCGGGCTGGCCGCCCCGCCGACCAAGGGATTCTGTGACGCCGGCCTCGTCTTCCAGGTGACGCGCGGCCAGTACGGCTCGACGCGCCTGGACGGCCTCGGCTTCGCCGTCCTGCTCCACACCCCGGGGCCGATGATCCAGGGCAACTGGACGGTGGGGCTGATCCTCGACGAGCGGGCCTCGGCCGCGCAGCGCGAGGCGCTCACGACCATCGCCGGCGGGCAGGGCGGCGGACCGATGGCCGCGCTGGCGCCGCTCATCGGGCACTTTGGCGGAGCCGAGGCCCGGCCGATCACGGTCACGCGGGACGGGATGCGTCGCTCGGTCTCGATTCCGGGTGTGCTCGATCTCGCCATCGAGGGCATCCCGGGCGCGAAGGCGAGCGAGCCGATCTGGTTCGACAACGTCGGCCACCCGGCCGCCAGCCGACTGGCCCTGGCCAAGGCCTCGCGCAGTCACATGCACGCGTTCGGCATCGACTGGGACGAGACGTCGGGCCGCAACAACGGCCACTTCGCCCCGTTCGCCTGGAGCTCGAGCTAGCGACGCTCGTGGACTCGGGTGACGCCGCGGCTCGCGCGTGGGGCCGCGGGTGCCGCGGGCGCGCCGCATGGCTCGCTTGTCGCCGTAACTCGCTCCGGGCCCGGCTCGCTCGGCCCCCCATCCCCCAAAGGGGGTTGGGGCGCGAACCAGTTGAATCGTTGGCGGCTCGCTCGCCGGGCCCTGCGCTCGAACGGCGACGACAGCTCGCCATGATGGCGCGCCCGCGGCACCCGCGGCCCCACGCGCGAGCCGCGGCGTCATCCGATGCCACGAGCGTCGCTAGCTCAGACGCCGGCGGGCATGCCGCGCTCGGCGGTCCCGAGGAGTGGGGCGTGGAGGGCGAGCGCGTCGATGAGCGCGGCGGCGCCCAGCGACTTTGACACGACGGCCTGAGCCGAGGCTCGAAGCCGGCGTTGCTGAGCCGGTGTCAGGTCCTTGCCGCTCCATACGATCACCGGGGTCTGCCGGCCGGCGGGGCTCCGGCGAAAGCGGTCCAGGAACTGGAATCCGTCGATCCCGGGCATGACCAGGTCCAGGATCACCGCGGCGGGAGGATCGCGATGCGCGGTACGCAGCGCGCCGGCGGCCGTCGAGTGGCACACGGTGCGGTAGCCCAGCTGGCGTAGCACGCGGTCGGCGAGCTTGAGGGCCCGGCGATCGTCGTCCACGACCATGATCGGGCGGGACGGATCTGGCACGATCTGAGCCCCCTTCAGCGAGGCCAGCAGCTGATCGCTCGTCGTCGGCTTCGTGAGGATGTCGTGAACCTGGAAACCGGCGAGTGTGATGGCGTCGAAGCGCTGCGCGCGACACCGGGCCACCGCGTCGCTGGCCGTGGCGACCGACTCCACCGTGTAGCCGACGTCCGTGAGCGTGCGGACCAGCCACGCCCGGTCGCTCCGATCGTCCTCGACGACCAGGACCATCGGCGCGCGGGGAGCGGCATCGGCGCGATCGGTCGGCACGCCGCGCCCGACATGGCGCGACGCCAGCGGCAGCACGGCAAAGAACACACTGCCCTGTCCGGGAACGCTCCGCACGCCGACGCGGCCGCCCTGGGCCTCGACGATCCGCCGGGTGAAGGCCAATCCGAGCCCCGTGCCCGAATACTTCTTCGCCGAGCTCGCGTCGAGCTGCTGGAACTCGACGAAGAGCTTGTCGAGGTCCTTGGCCGCGATGCCGATGCCGGTGTCCTCGACCTCCAGCCTGATCTCGTCCGCCCCCTCGGCGCTCGCCCGGATCGTCACCCGGCCGCCCTCGGACGTGAACTTGATCGCATTGGACAGATAGTTGTAGAGGATTTGCTTCAGCTTGCCGGCGTCCGCCACGATGCGCGGAGCGTGATCGGCCTCCCAGGTGACCCGCAGGCGCTTCTGGGCGGCGAGGGCGCGCAGGACGTCGCAGACTTCCCGAACGAGCGCCGGCACGTCGACGGGCTCCGGGTGAAAGCCCATCGTGCCCGACTCGACCTTGGCCAGATCCAGCACGTCGTTGATGAGCTGGAGCAGGTGGCGGCCGCTGGTCAGGATGTCGCCCAGGAACTCCCGGTGCTCGGCGGACACCGGACCGGCCTTCGCGTCGTGCATCAGCTCCGCGAAGCCGATGATGGCATTCAACGGGGTCCGGAGCTCGTGGGACATGTTGGCCAGGAATTCGCTCTTCAGGCGGCTGGCCTCCTGGATGCGCCGGCTCTGCTCGTCGCGCAGGTCCTCGAGCCGCTTGCGTTCGGTCACGTCCCGGATGGCGCTGGCGGTGAGGATGCCCTCTTCCGTTTCCAGCGGGCTGAGGCTGATCTCGACGGGCACCTCGCTGCCGTCCTTGCGCCGGCCGTAGAGCGTCTGTCCGGCGCCCATCGACCGCACCCGAGGGTCACAGAAGTAGCCGGTGCGGTGGGCGGTGTGGACGCCGTGATAGCGCTCGGGCACCAGGGTCTCGACGGACTGTCCCAGCAGCTCCTCGCGGGAATAGCCGAAGAGCCGCTCGGTCTGCGCGTTCACCAGGACGATCCGGCCTTCGCTGTTGACGATCACGATCGCGTCAGGGGCCGATTCGAGGAGGCCACGGAACTTCGCCTCGGCACGCTTGCGCTCGCTGATGTCGCGGATCGCGCTCATCGCCAGCGTCCCGTCCTCGGTGACGAGCGGGCTCAGGCTGATCTCGACCGGGAACTCGGTGCCGTCCTGTCGGCGGCCGTGGAGCTCGAGGCCGACGCCCATGGAGCGCACGCGCGGATCGCCGAAGTAGCTGGAGCGATGGCCGACGTGCGTCCGGTGGAATCGCTCGGGGACGAGGATCTCGATCGTCTTGCCGAGGAGCTGCACGCGCGTATAGCCGAAGAGCTTCTCCGTCTGGCCGTTGACCAGGACGATCCGTCCCAGCGTGTTGATGACGACGATCGCGTCGGGCACGGAGTCGAGGAGGCCTCGAAAGCGGCCCTCCATGCGGGTGGCCTCGTGCAGGCTCCGGATCGCCGTGACGTCCTTCTGGCTGACGACGATGAAGTCGGCGTGGCCCTCGGCGTTGCGCACGAGGCGCTGGCTGACGTCGACGAGGACGACGCTGCCGTCTTTGGCGTGACACACGGACTCGCGGTCGGAGGCGCCGGTCTCCAGCGTGGCCGCCATCGCCTTTCGCGTCTCCCCGAGCTGGTCGGGCGGCACGATCAGGTCGTAGAGCGAGCGGCCCACGGCCTCGGCGCTCGTGTAGCCGAACATCGTCTGGGCGCCGTTGTTCCACGACAGGACCTCGCCCTCGGGCGACAGCGCGATCAGGGCGTCGGGCGAGACTTCGACGAGGACCTGGGCCAGGTGAGCGAATCGTGAGGATCGAGGCCGCTGGCGCGCCACATATCATCCTACGTCCAGCCGGGTCGCGAGGATGAGGCCGGATTCGATGCATCGTGACGCGACGCCGACGGGAGACGGGCCGGGTGGCGCGCCGTCGCCTCCCGGGCGGCATCTTGTTTCCGTCTTCCCGACCGACGGCGGGAAAATGTTTCCGCCCAGAGCCGTGGCGGGCTCGATCAGGGGGCGCGAAGAGGCGGCGCGACGCCGGCCCCCGGCGAGGGTAGAGTAGGGCCCATGAGGACTCGCGCGGCCTGGGTGACCCTGGTGCTGGTGCTGGCGCCCCTGTCGTCCGCGGTGGCGGACGACGACGGCGAGCGCTACGCGATGAGCCGGCTGCGCCTGACCACCGACGCCTCGCGGACCCGGGGGTGCACGCCGGTGGGCTCGGTCAGCGACGACTCCATCAAGGACCTGCGGCGCAAGATGCTGCGATTGGGGGGCGACACCGCGCTGCTCACCTTCGGCCTCGAGGATCTGTCGAAGATCTACGCCCAGGTCTTCCGCTGCCCGCCCCCGGCCGCGCCGCCCGCCGCCGCTCCGGCGCCGCCGCCGCCTCCTCCGCCTCCGGCGCCGCGTCCCCCCGGCGTTCCGCCGCCGCCGCCCGGGCCGCCGCCGCCTCCGCCGACGCGGTAGCCGGCTACCTCACGACCACGGAGGTCGTGGCCGTGCGGCAGTTGTTGGTCTCGCTCGACTCGGTGATGACCGCCGCGTAGTCGGCGCAGGCCAGCAGGAAGTACGTCCCCCGCGGAATCCCCGCCGGCACGATCACGCTCACGCTGCCCGTCGAGGTCGAGCCGGGCGCGAGCCCCATCACCTGCCGGCGGTTGTCCAGCGCACGATCCGCCGGGCTCTTCACCGGATCGGTCGACAGGTAGTAGCGCGTCGTCGACGGCCCGACCGCGGTGCCGCCCTGGTTCTTGACCGAGTCTGTGACGGTGAAGTGGCCGCCCCGGCGCACGCTGGCCGGCGGGTTCGACAGGGCGCTGACGAGGAGGTCGGCCGGCGGCGGGGGCGGCGGGGGCGGCGGCGCGCTGCCGTACTCGTCGGCCCCGATGTCGGCCACCGGCCCCACCGGACGCGGGCCGCCGTCGAAGTCGCTCGTCACGTCCGTCGCCAGCGCCGCGTCGCGGGCCGGGGCCGTCGCGCTCAGGTGATAGTCGCCGGCGGCCGCGTCGGCGAACAGCGCGGCCGGCGTGCTGGCGAAGGCGTGCGCGTCCTGGCCGGTGGCCTGCCGCCAGGCGGCCAGGCTCAGCACGGTGTCGCCGTCGTCGAGGGTGAAGCGCGGGGTCACCGCGTTGGCGTCGCTCACGAACCCGGCCAGGCTGTCGGCGGTGACGCTGATGGCGCCGCGGAAGGTGTGCAGCGATAGCAAGATATTGTTCACCACGTGGTTGCCGGTGCTGCCGTCCTTGATGTTGATGGCCCAGCGGCCGTCGGCCGCCTGCACGATCGTGTTGTGGGCGACGACGTTGTTCTTCGAGGGCGCCCCGCCGTCGATCTGGTAGAGCGAGATCCCGGAGGCGTGGTTGTCGTAGAGGATGTTGTTGACGATGCGCGCGCCCTGCACGCCGTCGCCGTTGATGCCGGAGCCGCCGGTGCGGCCGTTGCCGTGGATCACGTTGGCCTCGACCACGGCTCCGGTGATGATGCCGTCCCCGCCCTGGCTGAGATCGCCGTTCATGTGGATGCCGTTGCCGGAGTTGCCCCACACGTGGTTGCGCCGGATCACCGGCCGATCGCCGCTGTTGCCCACGTAGATGCCGTGCTCGGCGACCGAGCGCGACATCTCGTTGTCCTCGATCAGCAGGTCGTCGCTGAAGCCGGTCAGGATGCCCCAGCGTCCGTTGGCGTCGCCGACGTTGCGCCGGATCGTGACGTGGGCGTTGGTGACCGAGCGGATGCCTGTGCGGGGCAGGCCGACGACGGTGAAGCCCTCGATCACGATCCAGCTGGCGCCCTCGAGATTGATGCCGTCCTGCGTGCGCACCGGGTTCGGTGTGTCGACGATGACGCCGGGCTGCGCGCTGAAGAGGATCGGGTTGGCCGCCGTGCCGCTGGTCGTGAGGTTGAAGCCGGCGTAGTGACCGGGGCGCACGAAGACCTGGTCGCCCGCCCGCACCAGGTTGGCCGCCCGCTGCAGCGTATGCCACGGCGCCGCCGGCGAGCCGTCGAAGCTGTCGTTGCCCGTGGTCGACACGTAGAACGTGCGGAGCGGGGCGGCCTCGGCGGCGCCGGCGGTGGCGAGGACGACGAAGGCGGTGAGCAGCTGGAGGAGGGATCGCATGAGGCGCCGACCGGTGCAGCGCCCGTGCCACGGTGAGCGGTCAGCACGGATGAGGCTTTACGGCGCGACGTCCGGCTCTGACGACGGCGCCCCGACGCTCGGTGTCAGGCACCCGGCCGGAACGTCTTGCCGGCCGGGCCGGCGCTCGCTCAGCGGCCGCTCAGCTGCTGGGGGTCGAGCCAGTCGCGCAGGCCGTCGGCGAGCATGTTGAAGCCGAGCACCGCCAGCATGATGGCCAGGCCGGGGAAGACGACCATCCACGGAGCCTGCAGCATGAAGCCGCGGCCGTCGGCGAGCATCAGCCCCAGCGAGGGCGTGGGCGGGCGGACGCCGACGCCCAGGAACGACAGCGCGGCCTCGATCAGGATGCCGATCGCCATCAGCACCGAGGCCTGCACCAGCACCGGGGTGGCGGCGTTGGGCACGATGTGCGCCAGCAGCAGGCGCGGCGCGGTGGCGCCGAGCGCGCGGGCGCCGTCGACGTACATCTCGACCTTGGTGGCGACCACGGCGGCGCGCACGACGCGGGCGACGATCGGCGTGTAGACGACCGCCAGCGCCACCGAGACCAGCAGGGCGCCGGTGCCGAAGACGCTCATGAGCGCGATGGCCAGCAGGATGGCCGGGAACGCCATCAGCACGTCGAGCGGACGCATGATGAGCTGGTCGGCGACGCCCTCGGCGTAGCCGGCGATCAGGCCGAGCGGCCCGCCGATCACCAGGGCCAGCAGGGCGGCCGTCATCGCCACGCCGAGCGAGACTCGATAGGCGTGGACCACGCGGCTCAGCACGCTGCGGCCGAGGTCATCCATGCCGAACGGCTCGGCGACGGTGGGGCCGCGCAGGGCCAGGGTCTTGGAGATCGCGGTGGGGCTACCGATGGGCAGCAGGGGGGCGATTGCCGCGACCAGCGCCAGCGTCGCCACGATGGCGAGCCCGGCCAGCGCCACGCGCCCGTGCGTCATCGCCGCCGCACCCGGGGGTCGATCATGCCGTAGAGGAGGTCGGTGGCCAGGTTGACCAGCATGAACATCGCGCCGATCACCAGCACCGTGCTCTGCACCACGGGATAGTTGCGCTCGAGCACCGCGTCGAGCGTCATGCGTCCCACGCCGGGCAGGGTAAAGATCATCTCCACCACGATGGCGCCGCCCAGCATGTAGCCGGTCTGCAGCCCCAGCACGGTGACGATGGGGATGGCGGCGTTGGGCAGCACGTGGCGCACCAGGACCGCCCGCTCGGCCAGCCCCTTGGCCCGCGCGTACTGCACGAACCCGCGCTGCACCACGTCGAGCACGGCCGCCCGCGTGAGCCGGGCCAGCACGGCGGCCCGGCTGAGCGCCAGCGTGAGGGCCGGCAGCACCAGGTGCAGGAGGTTGTCGAGCGGGCCCTCGGCCAGCGGCACCCAGCCGCCCGAGGGCAGCAGCCCCAGGCCCAGCGAGACCCCGAGGATCAGCATGATGCCGAGCCAGAAGTCCGGGATCGAGATGCCGACCAGGCCGATGGCCAGCGCGGCGCGATCGGCCACGCCGCCGCGGCGGCCGCCGCCGAGCAGCCCCAGCGGGATGCCGATGAGCGCGGCGCACAGAGTGGCGAGCAGCGTCAGCTCGAGCGTGACCGGGAGCCGGTCGAGGATCATGCGGCCGATCGGCTCGTTCTGGCGGAAATCGAGGCCGAAGTCGCCGCGGGCGGCGCCGGCCAGCCAGCGGAGATATTGCTGCGACACCGGCTCGTCGAGGTGGAAGGCCTCGCGCAGCGCGCGGATGCCCTCGGGCGTGGCCTTGTAGCCGAGCACGGCAACGGCGGGGTCGCCGGGCACCAAGCGCATGAGCCCGAAGACGAGCACGCTCATGCCGAAGAGCAGCGGCACCGCGAGCAGGAGCCGGCGGGCCGCGTAGACCCAGGGCGACGCCATCAGCGCGGCCGCCCCCTCAGGTCAGGCGAGCCAGGTGTCCTCGAACCGCAGCTCGAGCGAGCCGAGCGGCACCGAGCCCTGCACGTTCGGCTTCATCCAGTAGCGCTGGATCTCGTTGCTGAAGACGACGATCGAGCCCTCCTCCTGGAACCAGCGCACCAGCTCGGGGTACATCTTCTTGCGGGCGGCCGGGCTCGTCGTGAAGCGGAAGGCGTCGATGCGCTTGTCGGCCTCCTCGGACTTGAAGCCGGTGAAGTTCCAGGGCGAGGTCGAGTGCTGCAGCGGCGAGTAGAACATGTCGGGATCGACGGTGACGCTCCAGTACGCCCCCACGATGTCGAACTTCTTGCCCACCATCGCCTCGAAGTACTGGCCGGACTCCATCGGCTGCACCTCGAGCGTGATGCCGATTTTCTTGAGCTGCTCGCGCAGGATCTCGCCGGTCTTCACGAGCACCGGCACCTGGGATTTGACCAGATATGACAGCGTGAGGCCGCCGCCGGCGCCGGCCTCGGCCATGAGCTGCTTGGCCTTGGCCAGATCCGGCCCGCCTTTGTGGGCGTTCACGCCGGTCGCCCACGGGCTCGGCTCGGGCGTCGGCTCGGCGGTGGTCACGTGGCTGCCGTAGTAGACGAGCTTGACGATCTCCTCGCGGTCGATCGCCCAGGCGATGGCCTGGCGCAGCCGCTTGTCGCTGAACGGGGGCTTCGTCGCGTTGAGCATCAGGAAGAACGGCAGGTACGGCCGGCCCGGCGAGGCCTTCATGTCGCGCGCGCGCTCCAGCTCGGGAATGCGCTGGGGCGGCACCGTCTGGATCCAGTTGAAGCGGCCGGTCTGCAGGCCCGTCAGGCGCACGGTGTCGTCGCCGGGTGCGGCGAAGATGATCTTGTCGAGATACGGCCGGCCCGGGCGGAAGTACTTGTCCCACCGCTCCAGCGTGACGTGATCGTCCTTCACCCACTCGACGAACCGGTAGGGGCCGGTGCCGACGGGGAAGAGCTTGGGGTCCTTCTCCTTGAGCGCCTTCTCGCTCACGATCTCCGTGGCCTGCGAGAGCATGGCCAGCAGCGGGCCGAACGGCTTGGCCAGGTGGAAGCGCACCTGGAACTTGCCGATCGCCTCCACGCCCTCGACCGGCGAGAAGAAGATGCGCATGGGCAGCTTGTTCTTGGCGTCGAGCAGCCGGGTGAACGTGTAGACGACGTCCTGGGCCGTCAGCGGCTCGCCGTTGTGAAAGACGGCGTTGTCGACGAGATCGAAGAGCCAGCTCTTGTCGTTCTCCTGCTTCCAGGCCTTGGCCAGGCCGGGGACGAACTGGCCGGCTTCGTCCACGTAGACGAGCTTGCTGTAGACGTTCTGATAGATCTGCAGCGAGGAGTAGAGCTGGGCGTAGCCGGGGTCCATGTTGACCGGCTTGTCCACGGTGGCCACGCGCAGGATGCCGCCCTTCTTGGGCACGCCCTGGGCGAAGGCCACCGGCACACCGGGGGCAGCGACGGTGCCGATCCCGGCCGCGGCGCCGGCGAGCCACTCGCGGCGGCTGAGGCCGACCGGCGCGTTCGTCGAATGACAGCCGTTGATCTCGCTCATCGTTGATCCCCCCGGAACACCCCGTCGTAGGTGACGCCGCCCTTCATGACCAGGCTCACGCGCTCCATCGCCGCCATGTCCTTCAATGGATCGCCGTCCACCGCGATCAGGTCGGCGCGCTTGCCGGGCTCGAGGGTGCCGACGTCCGTGTCGACGTGGCAGGCCTCGGCGCCCCAGCGGGTGCCGGCCAGCAGCGCGTCGTGCGGCGACACGCCGAACCGGACGAGCGTCTGTAGCTCGAAGGGCAGGCAGCCGTGCACCGCGTCGGTGCCGCAGGCGAAGCGCACGCCCGAGGCCAGGTGGCGCGGGAAGGTCTCGGCCACGACGCGCCGGGCCCAGCGCATCTTGTCCATGATGGCCGGGCGCTGGCCGTCGCCGCCCTCGATGCCGCTCGGGTGCATGAAGATCGCGAAGGTGCAGATGAGCCAGACGCGCCGCTCGATCATCAGCGCGATGTCCTCGTCGTCGGCCAGCGCGGCGTGCTCGATCGTGCCCACGCCCTCCTGCACGGCCAGGCGCAGGCCGGGGCCGCCGTGGGCGTGGGCGGCCGCGTAGGTGCCGGCGCGGTCGGCCTCCTCGACGGCGGCGCGGATCTCCTCGCGCGTGTAGGCGCTGGACGTCGGCGTGCTCCCGGGCGAGCTGACGCCGCCGGTGACGAAGATCTTCACGTGGTTGGCGCCGCGGCGAAGGTTCTCGCGGGCGCCGCGGCGGACGTCGTCGACGCCGTCGTAGCTGGTGAGCGCGCGCCCGTGGCCGTTGTTGGCGGCCAGCCCGCGACCGGCGACCAGCAGCCGGGGCCCGGTGATCACGCCGGCCTCGATGCCCTCGCGCACGTCGATGTCGACGAAGTGCTCCTCGCCCATGATCCGCATCGTCGTCGTCCCGGCGGCCAGGTCCTGGCGCAGATTGCGGGTGGCGGCCAGCGCCTGGGGGACGGGCCCGCGACAGAGCTGGCCGAGCTGGTCGCCCTCGCCGGGCACGATCGAGGCGTGGCTGTGGCAATCGATCAGGCCGGGCATCACGAAGCGGTTGCCGAGGTCGAGCGTCTCGGCGCCGGGCGGGACCGTCGTGCCCACGGATGCGATGCGTCCGCCGTCGACGACGACGACCGCGTTGCGCACCGGGGCGGCGCCGGTGCCGTCGAACAGCGTGCCGCAGCGGATCGCGCGGACGGCCACGTCAGCTTCCGTTGACGGTGACGCCGTAGTCGCGGCGCGCCGCCTCGGCCGAGACGTAGCCCGCGCGCACGTCGCGCTTCACCGCCTCGGGATCGCGCGCGGCCGGCGGGCCCCAGCCCCCGCCGCCGCCCGTCATGATGCGCACGACGTCGCCCCGGGCGATCGGGTGCTGCGTGGCCTTGCGCACGTGGCGCACGGTGCCGTCGGGCGCGGTGATCTCCACGCCGTTCACCGCGCCGGCGGCGCCGCCGCCGAGCCCCCACGGCGGCGTGGCCTTGCGCTCGAGGCTGAAGGTGATGAACGCGTCGGCCAGGAACTCGTAGACGCGCTCCAGGCCGAGGCCGCCGCGGTACCGGCCGGCGCCGCCCGAATCCTGGCGCAGGCCGTACTTGAGGATGCGCATCGTGGGCACGCGCGACTCGACGACCTCCACCGGGTTGTTGCGTGCGGTCGAGCCGGCGAAGATGATCATCGCCGACTCGCCGTCGTAGGCGGGGCGGGCGCCGGTGCCGCCGGCGTTGAGATCACCCTGGATGTAGAGCCGGCCGGTCTGCGGGTGGGTGCCGAAGGCGATGGTCGGCATCTGATCGCCGTAGGCGCTGGCCGGGATCTTATCAGGGATGGCGGGCGACAGCGCGCTCAGCCCGAGCTCGATCAGCAGGTTGATCGGCACGTAGTAGCGCGCCGTCGGCGCGGGCTCTTCCGCCGCCAGCACCGAGCGGCGCGGGATGACGACGCGCAGCGGGCGGAAGCAGCCCTCGTCCACCGGGTCGTCCGGCGTCGTCAGGCACTTGATGAGCAGGCGGCAGGCGCTGATCGTGATGGCATCCCCGCAGTTGAACGGGCCCTCCACCTGCGGGTCGGAACCCGTGAAGTCCACCGTCATGCCGCCGTCGCCGAGCGTGATCGCCATGGCGACGCGCACCGGCCGATCGAGCGTGATGCCGTCGTTGTCGAAGGTGCCGTCGGCCCGGTAGGTGCCGGCGGGGATCGCGGCCAGCGCCGCCCGCGTGCGGCGCTCGGACTGCTCCATGAAGACGGTGGTGGCGTCAAGCACCGCCTGGCGGCCGTACTTGGCCAGGATCTCGTGGAACGACGCCTCGCCGGTGCGGCACACGGCGATCATCGCCTGGACGTCCTTGAGGGTGCCGCTCTCGGTGCGGATGTTGCCGCGGATGACGCGCATGACCTCCTCGTTCAGCTCGCCGCGGCTGAACAGGCGCACCGACTGGAAGCGCAGCCCCTCCTGGCGGAACTCGCGCGAGCTCACCTGCATGCTACTGGGCACCGGCCCCCCCACGTCGCTCCAGTGCGCCTTCACCGACACGAAGCCCGTGAGCCGGCCGTCCCAGAACACCGGCGCCGTCATGGCCACGTCGTTCAGGTGGTTGCCGTTGCCCGCGTAGGGATCGTTGTGGATGAAAATATCGCCCTCGCGGAACGCCTCGATCCCCCGGTCCTGGATCGTGGCCTCGATCGGGAATCCCAGGTGGCCCTGGAAGACGGGCAGGCCGATGCCCTGGGCGATCATCTGCACGTCGGGATCGAAGATGGCGCAGCCGAAGTCGAGGCTCTCGCTGATGATGTGGTTGTAGGCCGTCTTGATCATGGTGATGCGCATGCGTTCGGCGGCAGAATTCAGAGCGGCCCGGATGACTTGAACGGTGATCGGATCGAGCGTGGGTGTCAAATTTAGCGTCGGGGGGAGCGAGCATCGCTCCCCCCGACACCCCCCATCGCTCCGGAGGCGTTCAAGTGGATGATCAGACAGCCGTGGTCTTCGACCGAAAGGTTGTCGGCGGTGTCGATGATCGTCGTTGTGCCCGGCTCCTCAACGGCGGCAGGGCCTTTGATCGCGTCTCCGAGGCGGAGATCCTCGCGCTGGTAGACGCGGAATTCCTTGGTGTCGCCGGCGAGCATCGAGTAGACCGTGCGCGTCGTGAATGGCGGCGTGCCGGACGTGCGGCGCTCCAGCTTTGGTAGGCGCGGGCGCTCGATCGGGAAGACGACGGTCAGGCGTAGGTTCAACAGCTGGACGTCGACGTCGCGGGCGGCGTAGCCGTAGGCGCGGTCGTGGGCGTCGTCGAATTGCTTGCGCAGGCCGGGCCAGTCGTCGAGGTCGGCCAGGGTGACGGTGACCGTGTGCTCCTGGCCCAGGTAGCGCAGGTCGACCGCGCGATGGGTGATCGGCGCGCCGTCGCCGGGCAGGATCGAGGCGATCTCGCGCTGCATCTCCGCGTAGCGGGCCTGGGCCCAGGCGGCGTCGGTCTGCTCCAGCGGCTCCAGCACGGTGCGGACGAGATCGTGGCGCAGGTCGGTGGCCAGCATGCCCCACGCCGAGAAGGTGGACGGTGCCGGCGGGATCACCACGCGCGGGATGCCCAGCTCGCGCGCGATCGCCACAACGTGGAGCGGGCCGCCGCCGCCGTAGGCGGCCAGCGCGTAGTCGCGCGGGTCGAGGCCGCGCCCGGCGGTGATGCTGCGCACGGCGAGGGCCATCTTCACCTCGGCCAGGCGCACGACGCCGGCGGCAGCGTCGACGCGGGCCAGGCCGAGCGGCCGGGCCAGCGTGTCGTCGACGGCGCGGGCGGCCGCCGGCGCGTCGAGCGGCATCGTGCCGCCCAGGAAGCGCGCGCCGTCGATGCGCCCCAGCACCACGTTGGCGTCGGTGACGGTGGGCTCGGTGCCGCCGAGCGCGTAGCAGACGGGACCCGGCTCGGCGCCCGCGCTCTGCGGCCCCAGCGTCAGCGCGCCGCCGGCGTCGATCCAGGCGATCGTGCCGCCGCCCGCGCTCACCTCGCGGATGTCGATCACCGGGATGCGCAGCGGGCGACCGTCCACGTGGTACTCGTCGGTGGTCTGAACCATCCCGCGCTCGACGATGGCGCACTTGGCCGTGGTGCCGCCCATGTCGAACGAGATCAGCCGGTCGATCCCCAGCGCGCCGGCCAGGCTCGTGCAGCCCACGGCTCCGGCCGCCGGCCCCGACTCGATCGTGTGCACGGGCTTGGCCCGCGCCGCCTCCAGCGAGAAGGCGCCGCCGTTGGACTGCGTGATCAGCAGGCGGCCCGTGAAGCCGCGCTCACCCAGCCGTCGCCCGAACGCGCTCAGGTAGCGGTCGACGATCGGCAGGACGTAGGCGTTCACCACGGTCGTGCTGGTCCGCTCGTACTCACGCCACTCCTGGGTGAGGCGGTGCGAGACGGAGACGGCGACACCCGGCAGCTCCTCGGCCACGATCTCGGCGGCCCGCTGCTCGTGCACCGGGTTGCGATACGAGAACAGGAAGACGAGCGCCACGGCCTGCACACCCTCGGCGGCCAGGCGGCGCGCGGCCGTCCGCACCGCCGTCTCGTCGAGCGGCACCAGCACCTCGCCCCGTGCGCTCAGCCGCTCCGGCGCCTCCAGGCACCGGCCGCGCGGCACCAGCGGCGTCGGCCGCCGGTAGAGCACGTCGTACATGCGCAAGAAGTTGCCGCGGCCGATCTCCAGCACGTCGCGGAACCCCTCGGTGGTGATGAGGCCGGTGCGGGCGCCCTTGCCCTCGAGAAGCGCGTTGATGCCGATCGTGGTGCCGTGGATGACGAGCCGGCAGTCCTCGAGGCGCGCCCCGGCCTGATCGACGCAGCGGAGCACGCCGTCGAGCAGCTCCTGGGGCGTGCTGAGGGCCTTGGTATTGATCACGGCCCCCGTCGCCTCGTCGAGTGCGACCAGGTCCGTGAAGGTGCCGCCGATGTCGACGCCGATCCTCAGGGCCACAGATCCCGGAGTATAGGACCGCCGCGCCCGAGTGTCACGCGCTCGGCTGGAACTGCGGCATGACCTCCTTGCCGAACCAGCGGAGCTGATCGAGCATCACCTTTTGCGGGGTGCCCATGCTGATGCTCACGTTGACGTACTCGAGACCGGGGAAGCGCGACTGGAGATCTTTGAGATAGGCGATCAGATCCTCGGGCGGACCGGCGAACCAGGCGCCCGTCTTCATGTAGTGCTCGACCGTCGGCACGCCGGCGGCGCCCCAGCCACCGCGCTTGGTGGACGCTTCCAGCTGGGCGGGCGTGATGCCCGGCACGAAGCCGAGCGGCCCGAACATCTTCACGTGCTCCTCGTAGAACGGCGTGATCTCGCGGATCGCGCGGGCCCGCGAGTCGGCCAGGTGGTAGAAGATGCTGCAGCAGAGGTTCTCGCCGAGCGCCAGGGTCTGGCCCGCCCGCGCGGCGGCCTCCCGGTAGCCGTGGATCGGGCCCTCGGCCATCGTCGCGGCACCGCCGCCGATGACGCCCTTGATCCCGTGCTTGACCATGAAGTCCAGGCCGCGCGCGCTGGCGCTCACGATGGGCTGCCAGCACTCGACGGGGCGGCGGAGCGGGCGGGGGACGAGCGTCAGCTCGCGCAGCTCGTAGCCCCGATACGGCACGGCCGGCGGCAGCGTGTAGTGCTTGCCCTGGTGCGAGAACGACTCCTGGTTGAAGGCCTTGAAGATGATCTCGACCTGCTCCTCGAACAGCGCGCGGTTGGCCTCGGCGTCGAGGATCGGCGCGCCGAAGGTCTCGACCTCGCGGCTGTGATAGCCGCGACCCACGCCGAAGATGGTCCGGCCCTTGGTGAGGATGTCGGCGGTCGCGTAGTCCTCGGCCAGCCGGAGCGGGTGCCACATGGGCGCGATGTTGAAGCCGCAGCCGATCTTGATCTGCCTGGTGATGTGGGCCAGGTGCACCGCCGACATCAGGAGGTTGGGCAGGGCCTCGTAGCCCTCGTGCTGGAAGTGGTGCTCGGCCAGCCAGATCACGTAGTAGCCCAGCTCGTCCATCGCCCGGGCGACCGCCTCCGTCTTGTCGAACACGGTGGCCAGGTGCTCGTTCGAGAAGCGCCGCTCGTTGGCCGGCGTGGCGTCCTGGCCCATGTCGGGCAGGTCGACGTGGCCGGCGTAGACGGTGCCGAACTTCGTGATCATGGCGTGGCTCCCTTCGAAGGTTCGGAGCGCGTCGCTCCGGTCGCCAGCAGGGCGTCGATGTCCGCGGGGCCGAGGCCCGCCTCGCGCAGGACCTCGAGGCTGTGCTCGCCGACCCGCGGCGGCAATCGCCGGATGCTGCCGGGCGTCCTGCTGTAGGCGGCGGGGATGCCGGGCAGGCGCATCGTGCCCTCGCTGGCGTGCTCCATGACCTGCCAGAAGCCCGTGGCCTCCAGGTGCGGATCGCGTAGCAGCGTCTCGAGCGAGTTCACGGTCATGCCGGGAATGTTGTGGCGGTCCAGCTCGGCCAGCCACTCGGCGTTCGTGCGCGTCAGCGCGATCGCCGCCAGCTCGCCGTACAGGAAGTCGATGTGGCGCAGGCGCGAGCCCAGCGTCTTGAAGCGCGGATCGGCGAGCAGATCTTGGCGGCCGGTGATGGCGAAGAAGTCGCGCCAGTTCTGGTCGGTGTAGGGCAGGATCGCCAGGTAGCCGTCCTTGGTCTTGAACGGCTTGCGGTGGGGACTGAGCACGCGCTTGTAGCCCACGGTGTCGATCGGCGGCACGAACGTCTCGCCGTAGAGATGCTCCACCATGATCCACGCCGCGAGGCTCTCGAACATGGGGACCTCGACCTCCTGACCCTCCCCCGTCCGCGCCTGGTGATAGAGCGCGGCGAGGACGGCGGCCAGCAGGGTCATCGAGCTCGTCTTGTCGGCGACGATGGTCGGCACGAACCGCGGCTCGCCGGTGAGCGCGCTCTGCAGCGAGGCTAGCCCGGAGGCCGCCTGGATGATGTCGTCGTACGCGGGCTTGTCGGCGTACGGACCGGCGGCGCGAAAGCCGTAGGTGCCGACGTAGACAAGCCGCGGGTTGACGGCGCGGAACATCTCGTAGGACAGGCCCAGCCGGCGGGCCGCCCGCGGCCGGTAGTTGTGCAGGAAGACGTCGGCCTTCTCGGCCAGCCGGAGCAGCACCCGACGCGCCGACTCCTGCTTGAGGTCGAGCACGATCGACCGCTTGTTGCGGTTCACGGCCAGGAAGAAGGCGCCCATGTCGGGATTGCGCATGGGGCCGAGCTGCCGGGTGGTATCGCCCTCCGGCGGTTCCACCTTGATGACGTCGGCCCCGAGGTCGCCGAGCTGCTGCGCGGCCCAGGGGCCGAGCACCACCGTGGTGCAATCGATCACGCGTACGCCGTTCAGC
Organism: Methylomirabilia bacterium; assembly: GCA_041499965.1. GTDB lineage: Bacteria > Methylomirabilota > Methylomirabilia > Rokubacteriales > CSP1-6 > AR5. Next base: position 19,575 of record JBGQLG010000010.1, on the reverse strand, counting down.
GGGCCGGGCATGGCTGGCTCCTCGCGGATCTGGCGGTCATCACATCCTCGCTGCGGCAGGCTGCGGGAAAAGGCCCATCTGCTTCGTTGGCGCCCTCGGCGCCGCCTCGCATCTGGACCTTTTTGCGCAGCCTGCGGGGTTTCCCCCCTGCTAGGCTGTCGCATGCTCAGGGCGCGCCTGCTCGCGCTCGCGAAGACCGCGCTGGCCGTCGTCGCGCTGGCGCTGGTCTTCGCCTATGCCGGCGACTGGCTGCGGGTGCGCCTGCAGCGGCACGCCACACCGGACGCCGTCGTGTTCGAGACGCTGACCTTCTACATCGCGACCCCGCTCAAGAACGGCAAGGTCGAGGTCTACTACGACCAGCCCCAGGCCGAGATCTGCGTGCGGGCGCTCTTCCCGCAGCTCGGCCTGCGGCCGTGCTGGTACGCGCGCCGGCAGCCCATTCACCGGGTCGGCTAGGCGGCGGACCTCACGGCCCGAGCCCGAGCAGGCGATCGACCTTCTCGGGCTGAAAGCCCACGAGCAGCTCATCGTCCACCTGCAAGACCGGCGTGGCATAGATCCCGCGCGACTCCAGGAAGTCCGCGGCCTCGTCGTCGGCCATGACGTCCCGCACCGTGAACACGACGCCTGCGGACCGCAGGTGGTCTTTCAGACGCTCGCACGGCCCTCACAGCGGGGTGGCGTAGACGACGACCGTGGGCGGCATGCCGGCGTCACGCGCTCCCGGTGGACTTCAGATCGCGGTAGGCCTGCTTGCGCTCCAGCCACCGCGCCGTGGCCGCCTCGTCGAGGAACGGCCGCTCCGGGGTGAAGCACTTCTCCTTCCACGTGTCGTCGCCCCACGCGTAGGGCGCGACCAGCGTCGTGCGCGGCGCCGTCGCGCCCGCCAGCAGGTCGAGCCCCAGCCCGACGACATGGCGCTGCATCGCGGCGTCGAACGGCCGGCCGCACGGGTTGCCGAGCGGGAAGTCGCAGAAGACGAAGCGGGGCACCCCGGCGTGCTCGACGATGTCCCGGGCGCAGCCGAAGACGACGGTCGGGATGCCGTGCGCTTCCAGGTAGCGGGCGACCAGACTCACGGTCTGGTGGCAGACCGGTCAGACGGCCGTGAGGACGGCGACGTCGACGCGGTCCTCGCGCAGCCAGTCGAGGATCATCGGCGCGTCGACCCCGAGCGTCTTGCGCTGGCTGTACTGCGAAAACGCGACCTGAAAGCGCGGCGCCCGAGCCGCGATGCGCCCCTCGGCGGCCGCCTCGGCCAGCCGGGTGAGCGGCAGGTAGGAGTCGACGTCATCCAGCGTGGTGGCGTAGCGGTCGTAGGCGACCTTGAGGCTGTACAGGTCGGCGATCGGGGTGTCCGACGCCAGCCAGTAGGGGTTGCGGAGCGGATCGTCGTCGGGGACAGGCTGGGCCACGCCGCGCACGGCCATCTCGCTGGTCGTGACCAGCCCCACCCGGCATTGGGACAGCGGCGTGCCGAGCGGGGTGAATGGCACGTCGTCGAAGTGCGCCCAGCGGTACGGCTTGTCGTAGCCCTCGCTCCGGTAGTAGTCGCGCGTCTTGTCGATGTAACGAACGTGGTCGCTCGCCATGTCGTCGCTCGCCATATGGCCGCTCACGCCGGTGCGAAGATCGAGGAACGTCCCGGGTCCCCCGGGGCGCTCCGATCGTCGGGGGGTGTGGGGGCCATCTCGGGGCCCCCACTCAAACGAAAGGCGTGATCGCGCTGCAGCACCGGCATGACCCGGGCGGCAAACAGCCGCATGTTGAGCTGGGCCTCCTCGTGGGGCATGCCGCCGTAGCCGAACTCGCCGACCAGGTGGCTCAGGCCGGTCAGCTTCTGCAGCTCGCCGATCTGCTGGAGGCAGTCGTCGGGCGTGCCCACGACCTGGATCTTGACGTAGAACTCGGTCGCCTTCTTGCGGTACCCCTCGTCCTTCATCTTCGAGTACGTCTTGGCCATGCCGCCGTAGAACTCGTAGCCCTTCACCGTGGCCAGGTGGCCGTCGGAGAAATGGTAGTGGGCGTCGATCGAGTCCCACTTGCGGGCCAGGTACCGGGCGGCCCGCTCGTGCGCCTCCTCGCGGCTCTCGGCCACCGAGATGTTCGTCGAGATGATCGGGGGCCGCGGCGTGTGGCCCACGCTCGAGGTGATGTCGCGGTAGCGGCGGATGTCCTCGGCGGCCTTGGGCCACTCGTTCTGCATGATGACGAGCAGGCCGAAGCCGAGCTTGGCCATGATCTCGGCCGACTCCGGACTGACCGACGAGGCGTAGAAGCGCCGCTCGGGATGCGAGATCGGCCGGGGCCGGATCGACATCGGCGGGATCTTGAAGAACTCGCCGTCCCAGTCGAAGACCTCCTGGGTGAGCGCCTTGACGACGATCTTGGCCGCCTCGACGAAGCGGGGCCGCGCCTCCTCCATGGGCACGCGGAAGCCCGCGTACTCCACGCTGGCGGCGCCGCGGCCGAAGCCGAACACGCAGCGGCCGTTCGAGAGGACGTCGAGCAGCGCGATCTGCTCGGCCACCCGCACCGGGTCGTGCCAGGGCAGGACGATGACCGCGGTGCCGAGCGTGACGCGCGTGGTGCGCCCGGCCAGGTAGCTCAGCAGCTGCGTCGGCGACGGCGACATGGCGTAGCCGGTGAAGTGATGCTCGAGCGCGAAGATCGAGTCGAAGCCGAGCGGCTCGGCCAGGTCGCCGAGCGCCAGGTGCTCGGCGAAGACGGAGGCGTCCGAGCGCCCTTCCTTGGTCAACATGTTGAGCGAGATGCCGACGTTCATGGGGTCCTCCTGGTTCCGTTCCGGTCGTCCGGCGGGCGGTGGCCGAGCAGCGCCGAGATCGTGCGCGCGGTCTGGCGCACCTCGTCGGCGAAGGGGCGAAGCTGCGGCTGCAGCCGGTCGGTGGGACCGGCGATCGTGCAGGCGCCCACGCTGCGACCGTGGCGATCGAAGATCGGCGCCGCCACGCCGGCGGCGCCGCGCACCATCTCGTCCACGCTGACGCACACGCCGGCGCGCCGGATCTCCTCGAGCGCGGTCCGCAGCGCCGCCGGGCTCGTCACCGTCTGCTCGGTGTGTCGCGTGAGGGCGAGCGCGCGCAGGATCTCCTCGCGCTGCTCCTCGGGCAGGAACGCGAGGATGGTCTTGCCGGTGGAGGTGGCGTGCAGCGGCCGCCGGTCGCCGACGTCGGCGGTGTAGCGGATGATCTGCTCGCTCTCGACCTTGTCGACGTAGACGACCGAGAGGCCGTCGCCGGCCAGCACGCCGAGGAACACGGTCTCGCCGGTGCGCCGCCTCAGCGCCAGCAGCGCCGGCCGCGCCACCTCCGACAGCTCGCGCTGCGCGGCGGTGCCGGCCCCGAGCGCGAGCGCCCGCGGCCCGAGGCGATACCCGCTCTCCGTGTGCTCGAGCAGGCCGCGCGCGGTGAGCGTGCGGAGCAGCGACAGCAGGCTGCTCTTGGGCGCCTCGAGCTGGGCGCTCACCTCTCGCAGCGCCAGCCCGTGGCGGCTGGCCGCCAGCAGCTCGAGGATGTCGACGACGCGATGGGCCGCGCGGTGGCCGGCGCGCGTCTCGGCCGCCCGCGCGACGACCGTCCGCACCGTCACCCGCGCACCGAAAAGCCGAACAGGCGCGCGGCGTTGAGCCCGAGCACCTTGGCGCGGGTGCCGTCGGAGAGCCCGCCCATCGTGCGCTCGATCGCCTCGGCGGAGTGCGGCCACGTGCCCTCGTGGTGCGGGTAGTCGTTGCCCCACATGAAGTTGTTGGCCAGGCCGGTGGCCTCGGCCAGCGCCAGCCCGGCCGGATCCTCCTGGAACGAGGCGAACCCGTGCTCCCGGAAATATTCGCTCGGCAGCTTGGCCAGCTTCGGCCGCACCCAGAAGTGGTGCTTGCGGTACGCCTCGTCCATGGCGTCGAGCAGCCACGCCACCCAGCCGATGCCGGCCTCGATCGTCGCGAAGCGCAGCCGCGGGAAGCGCGAGAGCACGCCGGAGGCGCAGAGATTGGCCACGGGCTCGATCGTCGGCGACAGCGAATGCGAGACGTAGTTGATGACGGCGCCGCCGTTGCCCCGCGCCGCGCGCGGGTCGCGCCCGGTCGAGACGTGGAAGGTGATGGGCAGGTTGGCGTCCTGGATGGCCGCCCACAGCGGATCGAACACCGGCAGGTTGTAGTTCGGGTGATCGACGTCGTGGGCGCCCCACACCGGCTTGCAGGGCAGGGTGAGCGCGCGGAAGCCCAACCGGGCCACGCGCTGGACCTCGGCGATCGAGCCTTCGAGATCGGCGGTGGCGATGGCCGCGGCCGGCGACATGCGGTGGTTGTGCTGGCCGAACGTCTCCCACGCCCACTCGTTGTAGACACGGCACTGGGCCATCGCGAAGGCTCCGTCCGGAGTGGCCCACATCGACAGCCCCTTGTTGGGGAAGATCACCTCGGCGTCGATGCCGTCGCGGTCCATGTCGGCGAGGCGCTGCTCCGGATCGGCGCCGGCCAGCTGACGCAGCCGATCCTCGCCCTGCAGCTCGTCGGTGCGCAGCCGGTCGGGGCGATGGCCCTCGGACACGCGCCACTTCACACCGTTGGCGTCGACGATCACCCGCGGCACCCGCTCGCGGTACTGCGCGTCGATGCGCGTGGCCCAGAGGTCGGCCGGCTCGTTGGCGTGCGCGTCGGCGGAGACGATGAAGTACTTCCGCGGGTCCCCCGGATGGGCGCTGCGCGGCCAGCCGGCGTGGCCGGGCGTCTTCGTGCGCCAGACGTTGGGCTCGTTGATGGTCAGCTCGCTCGGGCTCATGCCGTCCTCCTCCAGTGCACCAGCGTGAACGGGGGTGTCGCGTCGTCGTGGGGCTCGAACACGGCCTCCACCGGGGCGTCGATCGCGACCGATTGCATCGGATCGCCGAGAAGATTGCCGATCATCCGCGCGCCGCCGGCGTGCGCCAGCTCGACCAGGACCACGAGGTACGGGCCCCGGCCGCGCAGGGCGGGATGCACCGGGTGCCACGCGCGCTCCCACGAGTAGATCGTGCCGCGCGGCGCCACCGTCTCCCAGTCGAGATCGAAGGCCAGGCAGCGGTGACAGATCCACTCCGGGCCCCACTGCCAGCCGCGACACGCGTGACAGCGCTGCACGCGCAGCTCGCCGCGCCGGGTCCCCTCCCAGTACGGGGTGTCGAGTCCGTCGGGCTCGGCCACCGGCCGCGGGAGGCCGGCGGGCAGGTGGTACGCGGGTTCACTCACAGCACGTCTTCCGTGCCGAGGAGCATGCTCGAGACCGGCGTGACCATGGGACCCGAGATGACCATGGCCACGCGCGCGCCCGGCACCGGATTGGGCGATTGCCCGCGGAGCTGGCGCACCGCCTCGATCTGCAGCTCGAGCCCGTGCATGTAGCACTCGGCGAGGTTGCCGCCGCTGGTGTTCAGCGGCAGGCGCCCGCCCGGCGCGACGAGATTGTCGAGCGTGAGGATGTCGTTGGCGTCTTCCGGCGCGAAGAAGTCGTGCTCGATCAGGCTCATGAGGACGCCGCCCGTGAAGTTCTCGTAGCTCTGCACCACCGAGACGTCCTTGGGCGTCACGCCGGCCATCGCGTACAGATGCGGCGCCACTGTCGTGAAGCTCGCCGAGGCGTAGGTCGGCGCGTTGTGGCCGCGGGCGGCGTTGCGGTACTCCGAGCCCTGGGCGACGCCGAGCAGGTAGGCCGGACGCTGGCGCAGGTCGCGCGCCCGCTCGGCCGACACGAGCACGAGCGCGGCGGCGCCGTCGTTCTCCATGCAGCAGTCGAACAGCCGGAACGGCTCGACGATCCAGCGGGAGTCGTCGTAGGCCTCGGGCGTGAGCGGGCGTCCGTGCATCACCGCGCGCGGGTTGTTCTGAGCGTGGTGATACGAGGCCAGCGCGATCGCCCGCTGCGCGCCCGGGCCGATGCCGTGATCGTGCAGGAAGCGCATGACCCGCATGGCGAAGCGCTGGGCCGGCGAGATGAGTCCGTAGGGGAAGGTCAGCGCGGCTTCGCCGGAGGCCGTCGCCGCCGGCGGCGCGGCGCCGAAGCGCTGGAACTGGCCCTGGGCGAGCGCGCGGAACACGACCACGCAGTCGGCGTAGCCGGCGGCGATCGCCGCCGCGGCGTTGCCGACCGCCGCCGAGCCGCCGCCGCCACCCCCGCCCCACTGCATGTTCGAGAAGCGCAGCTCCGGGATGCCGAGCGCGGCGGCCAGCCGCGAGGGGTCGTTGCGATCGTTGCTGTACGAGGCGAAGCCGTCGATCGCGCGCGGCTCGATGCCGGCGTCCGCGCACGCCGCGAGGATGGCCTGTAGCGCCAGCTTCACCTCGGGCTCCGGGGACTGTCCGTGCTTGTAGTAGGTCGTCTCGCCGACGCCGACCACGGCCACGCGTCCGCGGATGCTGCGCGCGGCGGCGCTGCGTTCCCATGCCGGAATCACGTTCCGCATTTCGTACGGCGGACTATAGTCCAAGCTGAGCCCGAAGTCACGGCTCCGGCGGTAGCCTTCTAGCCGCGCAGTTTTGTGCAGACCGGTCAGAAACGAGTCAGCCTGTCATCCGTCTTTCGCGGGAGAGTGTCGTGTTTCCAAACGGATGGCCCCCTGGCCCGCCTCTTGCCACCTGAGGCGGCCGACTCTTCCGATAAGGGCAAACCAGTCGTGAGGCTGGGACGCAAAGCCACGGGTCAGGGCTCAACGCGCTGACAGCCGGGTTACCGAAGAAGAGGGCGGCCACCAGCCTCCCTCCGGAGAGAGCCAAAGGAGAGAGGGGCTATGGGCTCGCAGAAGCTCGAAGGAATGTCAGTGCTGGTCGTCGACGACGACCCGGCGCCACTGGAGCTCTACCGGGAGATCCTCAGCCTGGCCGGCGCGCGCGTGCGCGTGGCGACCTCGGCTCGCGCCGCCGTCCTGCTGGTGCAGCAGGAGGTTCCGGACGTGGTCGTGAGCGACATCATGATGCCGGGCGAGGACGGCTACTGGCTCATCAACACCTTGCGCGACCTCCCCGCCGACCTGGGCGGGCGCGTCCCAGCGCTGGCCGTCACCGGCGACCCCGGCCGGCATTCCAAGGAGCGGGCCCGTCGGGCGGGCTACGACTGCCATCTGGCCAAGCCGGTACAAGTCGCCGAATTCTCCGCAACGGTGGCAAGATTGGCGTGCGGGGAGGCCTGCGCCTCCGCGCGCTGACCGCGCCGTCCGAACCGCTGACGCGGCGCTCCGGGCCTGAAGAATCCCGGGGCGCCGTCCGTCTTACCGGCGTGGGTCCCAGGAGGATTGCCGCCATGGTGAGACGCGTGCTGGCTGTGTTCATGGTCTTCGCCACCTGCCTCGGAGCTGGCAGTGCCGTCGCGCAGCCGCCCGTCGCGCAGCCGCCCGCGGTCGAGAGCGATCCCCAGGGTGACGACGCCACGCCGGCCCGTCTGAGCTACGCCGAGGGCGCCGTTTCCTTCTGGCGCCCGGGTGGCACCGACTGGGCGCCGGCCCAGGTCAACACGCCGCTGACCGTGGGCGACGAGCTGTACACCGGCCACGACGGTAACCTCGAGGTCCAGGTGGGCGGGCGCGCGTTCGTCCGCGCGTGGGGCGACACGCAGGTCGGGCTCACCAACCAGGATCCGAACTTCATGCAGCTCCGCGTGACGTCGGGCCATCTGGCCCTCGATCTGCGGAGCCTCGACAGCGGCGACGTCGTCGAGATCGACACGCCGGGCGCCGCGTTCACGATCGATCAACCAGGCTACTACCGCGTCGACGTCACCCCGGAGCGCACATCGTTCGTCACGCGGCGCGAGGGACGGGCGACGCTGACCACCGCGTCGGGCCCGGCCGGTGTCGTGCAGCCGGGCGAGGCCGTGGTCCTCGACGGCGGAGAGGCGCCGAGGGTGCAACGCGCCGCCGCGCCCGAACCCGACGTGTGGGACCGCTGGAACGACACGCGCACCGCCGCGCTGGTCACGACGACGACGGCGAGCGCCCGTTACGTGCCGCCGCAGGTCTACGGCGTGAACGAGCTCGACCGCTACGGCGCCTGGCGCACCGACGCCACGTACGGCTCGGTCTGGGTGCCGGCGCGCGTGGAGCCGGGCTGGGTGCCTTACAGCACCGGTCGCTGGATCTGGGATCCGCGCTTCGGCTGGACCTGGCTCGACACCGCGCCGTGGGGCTGGGCGCCCTACCACTATGGTCGCTGGGTCACGTTCGGCGGCGTGTGGGGGTGGGCGCCGGGGCCGGTTGTGGTGCGGCCGGTCTACTCGCCGGCGCTCGTGGTGTTCTTCGGCGCGCCCGGCGTGACCGTCGCGGTCGGCGGGCCGTCGGTGAGCTGGGTTGCGCTCGGCTGGGGCGAGCCGCTGACGCCGTGGTGGGGCCGTCCGGGCTTCGTGGGTCGGCCGTACTGGGCGGGCTGGGGTGGTCCGCGCGTGAGAGAGGTCACCGTCTATCGCAATGTGACCGTCGTGAACGCGGTGGTGGCCGTGCGCTCGGATCGCTTCGGTCGCGGGCCGGTGCACGAGGCGCGGATCGCGCGGCCGGACATCAGCAAGTTGCAGCCGGTGCGCGGGCGTCTCGACATCAAGCCGGAGCCCGTCAGCTTCACGCCGGGTCCCGGTCGTGGGGTGCGCCCGCCGGACACGCCGGTCGCGCGCACCGTGGTCTCGACGCGTCCGCCGGTCGCGCACGCGATCGAGCCACCGCGCGGCGCCGAGCCGCCGCGTGGCAAGGGGGAGCCGCCGCGCGGCAAGGACGAAACCCCGCGTGGCAAGGACGACGCTGCGCGCGGCAAGGACGAGCGGCGTGACGGACGCGATCCGAAATCGGAGGCGGCGCGCCAGCCGCAGCCGGGCGGACCGGGCGGCGCGCGGCCGGAAGGGCCCCGACCCGACGGACGACGCGAGACCAAGCCGGACGCGCGGCCGGCCCGGCCCGACAAGGGCCAGGTCGAGCCGCCGTCGGCGAAGGTCGCACCGCCGGTGCAAACGGCTCCAGCTCGCCCAGCGCCGCCGGTTCACCCGGCACCTGCGCATCCGGCGCCGCCGCCCGCGCCGGCAGCCCCCGTGCCACCGCCGGCGGTGACACCGCGCGCACCAGTCGCACCGGGGGCCGGCGAGCGGCAGCGTCCACCGGAGACACCGCGAGTGGAGGCACCGCGGCCCGACGTGCGGCGGCCCGAGCCACCGCGGGGGGAGCCGCAGCGCCCGGAGCCGGCGCGGCCGGCGCCGCAGCAGCCCGCGCCGCCGCGCCCCGATCCGTCACAGGGTGATCCGCGTCGCAACGACGCTCCGCGCTCCGAGTCGCCGCGCGGCGACAACCGCCGCGTCGACACGCCGCGGGCGGAGACGCCGCGGCGGGCGGCGGCTCACGGCCCCGAGGTCGCGCGCCCGGCCGCGGCTGCCCGGGTCGTCGTGCCGGAGAAGCAGACACCGCCGGCGCCGGTCCGGCCTGGCGCGCGGGCGGCGCACGAGCGCGGACCTCAGGAGCGCTGAGGGAAGCGCGCGCCGTACGGCTCGAGCGGCAGGCGCAGGGCGTTGGCCGCGAACGAGATGAGGTGGTAGAAGCCGACCAGCGCCACCAGCTCGATCAACTGGGCCTCGCCCCACACCGCGCGCAGCTCCTGCCACAGTGCGTCGCTCACCCGCCCGGTGTCGTGCAGCTCGTCGGCCAGCCGGAGCAGGAGCTGCTCGCGTGGCGCGAAGCCACTCGCGGCCGGATCCGTCGCACAGGTGCCGGCAATCTCACGCTCGGTGAAGCCCACGCGTGCGCCGAAGAACGCCACGTGCACGCCCCACTCGTACTCGGCCCCGCAGCGCGCGCAGGTGCGGTCGATGACGATCTCGCGCTCGCGCAGCGTGATCGAGCCGCGATCGAGCAGGCCGCCGGCCATGAGCCGCAGGAAGACGCGCTCGTTCACGGCCAGCGTGCGGAACAGGGCGAGCGGCGTCACGCCGGCGGGCATGATGCGCTCGAGGGCGGCGGCCACCGCCTCGGAGTACGGCGGCTCCAGCGGGGCGATGCGGGCGTCACTCATGGCGTGAACCTCCTCGGCCGGATACTATCCCGTCCGGAAGCTCGTGCCCGAGGAGGGAGACCACGAGCGACGGCGTGACGTTCCCGATGTTCTCGAAGGTCGACGTCAACGGCCCGGCCCGGGCGCCGCTCTACACCTGGCTCACTGCGCAGGCCACGAAATCCGACGGCTCCGGCGACATCAAGTGGAACTTCGCCAAGTTCCTGGTCGACCGCCGCGGCGCCGTCGTTGCCCGCTTCGACCCGGCCACTGCGCCCACCGCGCCGGACGTACGGAAGGCGATCGAGCAGGCGCTCGGCGCGTAGCCCTTACGCCAGGCCGAAGCCCTGGCGGCGAACGAAGGGGCCGAAGCTGTGGCGCTCCGGCACCGAGTACTGGCGCGCCTTGTCCTCCGACCAGCCGTAGGGCTCGGCGGGGCCGAAGCGGTCGACGAAGCGCTGGCTCTCGCGCGGCGTGGCGTGACGCGCCTCGCGGCGCCGATCGTAGGCGTCGAGCTGCCCGGGCAGGTCGGCGTCGTCGTAACGGTCGGTGTGCACGGTGAGCCCCGGCGGCAGCCGCAGGCTGATCCAGCCGGTCTGGCTCGGATAGCCGACCGTGAGCCCGGCCACGGGGAAGACGCCCTCCGGCAGCTCCAGCAGCTCGGCGAGCTTCTCGACGTGGTTGCGCACCACGCTGATCGGGCAGCAGCCGAGCCCGAGTGCCTCGGCGGCGGTGATGAAGCTCTGCAGCACGAGCCCGGTGTCGACCGCCGCGTTCATGAACATGTCCAGCGTGTCGTTGGGGAAGGGGCGGCGGCGCAGCTCGCCGGAGATGCGCCGCAGGCGCCGGTGGTCGCCGCAGAACACCATGAAGAGCGGTGCGGTGGCGATCCACGGCATGTCGGGGATCCAGCCGCCGATGGTGGCCTGCTTGCCGCGGTCTCTGATCAGAATGACGCCCACCTGCTGCAGGTCGGACTTCGACGGCGCCGACAAGGCCGCCGCCAGTGCGATCTCGAGCACGTCGTCGGGCACCGGATCGGGCTTGTAGCGTCGGTGGGTGCGGTGGGCCAGCAGCTGGGCGACGGTGCCCTCGGCCGGCCGGTCACGCCCGGCCGTGGTCGGCAGCCCGAACCGGTCCTCGATCAGGTCGGCAATGGTCCTGGCCATGGCCTAGTGCGCGTCCGAGTCGCGCTCGGGCGCGGAGAGCGTGGTGCCGCCGTCGACGACGAGCACGTGGCCGGTGATGTAGCGCGCGTGGTCGGAGAGCAGGAAGCGCACGGCGTGGCCGATGTCCCAACCGGTGCCCTCGATGCCCAGGGCCGAGGCCTGCCGCCGCTTGTCGCGGGCGTTGGCGCTCATGCCCCGCTGGTAGACCATCGGCGTGTAGACCGGCCCCGGCGCCACGCAGTTCACGCGGATTCCCTCGCGTCCGTGATCGACCGCCATCGCCCGGGTCAGCGCGATGACCGCGCCCTTGGAGACGGTGTAGACGGTGAGCCCGCGCGGGCGCAGCGCCGAGATCGAGGAGACGTTGACGATGGCGCCGCCGCCCTGGCGCCGCATGGCGGGGATCGCGTGCTTGGCCATCAGGAACATGCTCTCGACGTTGACCTGCATCACGCGGCGCCAGTTCTCCTCGGTCTCGTCGACCACGGTGCCGCGGCTGCCGATGCCCACGTTGTTGTCGAGCAGGTCGAGCCGGCCGAAGCGATCGAGCGCGGTCTGCACCACCGCGGCACACTCCGCGGCCCGGGTGACGTCGGCCTCCACGGCGACGCCCTGGCCGCCGGCCTCCTCGATCATCGCCACCGTGCGCTGGGCCAAGGCCTTCTCGCGGTCGACCACCACGACGTGGGCGCCCGCCCGCGCCAGCAGAATGCAGGCCCCGCGCCCGTTGCCGATGCCGTCGCCGGCGGCGCCGCCGCCCGTGACGACCGCCACCTTGCCCGCCAGTCCCAAGCCATCCGGAATCTCAAGAGCCACGCGTCTCTCCTCTCCTGGCAGGCTGCTGAAAAAGGCCCATCTGCTTCGTTGGCGCCCTCGGCCGCACGCTCAACGTACAGGGAGTACGCCTCGCGTGCGGCTGTCGGGCGCCGCCTCGCATCTGGACCTTTTTGATCAGCCTGCGGGGTTTGTCACCAACCGACTACTTTAATTGTATGTCTCGCGGTGGCGGAGCTCGACGAACAGGCCGTGGGTCGCGCGCGGGTGCACCCAGGCGATGTCCTCGCGCGGGCTGTCCACGCGCACGCCGTCGCCCCGCAGCTTGGCCACGGAGCCGGGGATGTCCTGGCACTCGAAGCCGACCAGGTACACGCCCTCGCCGTTCTTCGCCAGGAACTTGCCCACGGCCTTGTCGGGATCGGTCGGCTGCATCAGCTCGATGTGGCCGATGCCCGTCGGCAGGATCGCGTTCTTGAACCCGAAGTCCTTGGACTCGCTCCGGTGGTGGACCTTGAGGCCGAACAGCTTGGTGAAGCGCTCGACCGCCTCGTCGAGGTCGCGTACGACGACGGACAGCTCGATGACGTTGCCTAGCATGGAGTCACCTCTTCTGGATGCGCGCCAGCGCCTGCTGGAAACGCGCGGCGTTCCGGCGGCCGGGCGTGGTGTTCTTGGCGACCGCCGCCTCCTGCTCGCGCAGACGCTCCTCGGCGCCGGGATGGGTGGACATGAAGCTGGAGACCGCGGCCTCCTTGCCGCCGCGATCCTTCAGGGTCTGCAGGAAATCGCGCAGCCCGGCAGGATCGTAGCCCGCCGCCGCCGCGTACTTGAAGCCGACGCCGTCCGACTCGCCCTCCTCCTCACGGCTGAAGCCCTTGAGGGCGAGCTCGCCAAGGCCGTCGATGGTGAGGCCGACGGCCGGCGTCAGCACTGACGCGCGCGTGAAGGTCATGCCCACCTCGGCGCCCGTCTTGAGGGCGGCCTTGCGCTTCTCGGCCTTGATCGACTTGGCGTGGTGGCGGAGCGAGATATGGCCGACCTCGTGGCCGAGCACGCCGGCCAGCATGGCTTCATCGCGCATGAGCCCGAGGACCCCGCGGGTGATGAAGATATAGCCACCGGGTGCGGCCAGTGCGTTGAGGTCGTCGGTGTCGAGGACGCCGAAGTAGTAGCGCATATCGGGGCGATCGGAGCGGATTGCCACCGCGTTGCCCACCAGGGCAACGTAGCGGGTGAGCGCCTCGTTGCGGAGCAGCGGGTAGCGCGACCCGATCAGGGCGGTGACGGCCCGGCCGAGCTCGACCTCCTCCGGCTCGTCGATCTCCGCGGCGGCCCCCCGAAAGGTGTCGGCGGATTGCACGAGCTTCATGCCGCCCTCCAGCACGTTGCCGACGTCGAGACCGGCGCAACCGACGGCGAGGACGGCGACGATACCACCGACGAGGACGCCGCGCGCGCGGCTCATCGCCGGCCCCCGGCGGACTCCGCCGTGTCCTTGAGGAACGCTTCGACCTGCGGGCCGTTCGGCTGGTGGCCCTCGACCCACTCGACGACGGTGTAGTCGTAGCCCTTGGCCTTGGCGTAGTCCTGGGCGTAGAGGCCCTTGGCACCCTGCGAGGCCGCGGTGCGCGAGGTCGAGGCGTCGCCCGGCGCCACCTTGAAGAAATCCGAGCCGCCGCCCGGCTGGACCGGCTTCGCCGACAGCGCCGCCGCGAAGACCCAGCCGGTCTTCGCCCGGGGCGTGCGAACAGAAACCCAGCCGCCCTCGGTCTCGACGATCTCCACCTGCTCACCCTTGAGCACGGTGTCGACGATCTCGTAGTAGGAGCCCCGGCCGGCCCGGACGTCGACCTTCGTGCGTTCCACCCAGCGCGTGGTCTCGGCGGCCATCAGGCTCGCCGCCGTCGCCACCAGCACCGTCGCCATCACCAGCGTGGCCTTCCTCATGCCTGTCGCCTCCTCATTTGGAGTGCAGCACATGCTCCCCGCGCCAGTCCGCAGGCGGTGGCGTCACGATGTAGTCGTCGCAGCGCGGCAGCATCTCGCGGGATGGTCCGTCGTCGGGATCGGCCTTGAGAGCCGCCGCGAAGTGCTCGCGCGCCTCGTCGAAGCGTCGCGCCCGGTACGCTCCGAGGCCGACAGCATAGCGCTGAAGCACCTCGGCGCGGGCAGGTGTCGGCGCGCCGGCCACCACCTCGTAGACGCCGACCGGCTCCGAGCGTCCCTTGACCGTGAGCCGGTCCAGTTCGCGCAGGGCCACCGCCCCGGCGGCGGCCGTCACCGTCGAGTCGGCCAGCAGGCTGAGCGTGGCGTAGACCTTGGCCGCGCCCTCCAGGCGGGAGGCGAGGTTCACGGTGTCGCCCATGACCGTGTAGTTGAACTTGGTGGTCGAGCCCACGTTGCCGACGAGGGCCGGGCCGGTGGCCAGCCCCACCCGCATCGAGATCGCCGGCAGGCCGCGGGCGGCCCAGCCGACGTTGAGCCGGTCGAGCGCGGCCAGCAGGTCCACCGTGGCCCGGCAGGCGCGGGCGGCGTGATCGAGCTGCTCGACTGGCGCGTTCCAGAACGCCATGACCGCGTCGCCGATGAACTTGTCGACGGTGCCGCCGTGGCCCTGGATGACCTCGGTCAGCGCGGTGAAGCACTCGTTCATCAGCTCGACGATCTCGCGCGGCGCCCGGCCCTCCGACAGCGAGGTGAAGCCGGCGACGTCGGCGAACATCACGGTGAGCTCGCGCGTCTCGCCGCCCAGCGCGAGCTGGCCGGGGTGGCGCACGAGCTGCTCGACCACCTCCGGCGACACGTAGCGGGCGAAGGCCGAGCGCAGGAAGCGCCGCTCGCGCCCCTCGGTCAGGTAGCCGTAGCCGGTGACGCCGACGTGGGCCAGGGCGATGGCCAGCCCGGCCGGCACCAGCTCGATCCAGACGCCGCGGGCGGCGAACAGCCAGAGGGCGGCGCCCACGTACAGCGCGAGCAGGCCCAGCACCGCCAGGGTGCCGTCGCGCAGCGAGCGGAGCGCGCCGAGCAGCGCGCCGGCGACGGCGCCAAGCAAGAGCAGTGCCGCGGTCCGCCGCGGCCACGTCAGCCGCTGCAGCGCCTCGCCGTGCAGCAAGTTGTCGAGCGCGGTGGCGTGGATCACGTAGCCGGGCAGGACGGCACGCATCGAGGTGGGACGCAGGTCGAGCAGGCCGGCGGCGGTGGCGCCGACGAAGACGATCTTGTCGCGGAAGTCCGCCGGGCGGGCGGCCGTCACCGGCAAGCCGGCCGCCGTGCGCTTGGCCGACTCGAGCACCTTGGAGAACGCGAACTGTGGGTAGGTGTCCTCGGCGCCGTGGAAGCGCAGGAGCATCCGGCCGTCCTCGTCGAGGCCGAGGCGCTTGCCCTCGACGCGCAGGTGCCGCGCGGCCGGGCGTCCCGGCACCGTCTCGACGCGGACGCCGAGCAGGGTGGCCAGCGCGAACGGCAGCGACCAGACCTCGACCGACGCGTCGCTGCCGGCGGGCGCATAGGCCGCGGCCGGCACCATCGAGCGGCAGGTGCCGTCGTCGTCGGGCTCGAAGCCGACCCAGCCCAGCGCGGTGGCCTGGCCGCGGAGCGGCTCGACCGGCAGCGTGGCCTTGTTGAAGGATTCGCGCGGGCGGCGCTCGAGCCGGCGCACGCGAGCGTCGGTGAGCAGGCCGGGCGGCCAGCCCGGATCGGCCAGGCGGCCGGGCCCGTCGATGGCCTCGCGCGTGAGCATCACGGCCTGCACCACCGGGCGCCCGGTCGTGGCGCTGGCCAGCGCGCTGTCGTCGTCGGCCACGCCGAGCTGGGTGTAGATGCTCCGCTCGCTCAGGATCAGGTCCAGCGCGATCGCGCGGGCGCCGGACTGGAACAGGTAGGTGACGACCGCGGCGTAGAAGTCGCGCGGCCACGGCCAGCCCTGCTCCAGCCCGCCGCGCTCGCGGGGCGCCGCCACGTCGTCGAGCGAGCGCTGGTCGATGACCACCGCGACGATGCGCGGGTCGGCACGGGCGGGGTCGGCGAAGCCGCGGGTGCGCAGGTCGAGCGTGCGGCGCTCCCACGTCTCCAGCAGCGGCGTATAGACGGCGCCGACGGCGGCGAGGCCGGCGATCAGCCCGATGAGCGCGCCCTTGAGCGCCCGGCTCACGCCACGATCGCGCCTGGAGCTTGCCGCATCGCGCGGGCACGATACCATCGACCTCCGGCGTCCGCCGAGAAGTGCTAGGATCGGGCTCGCCGGGCGGGACGCCACCGTCGTCCCCGCGGCCCGAGGCGTTGACTGTGCTCTCGTGAGCATAGTATGACTGGTGCGATCGACTGGCTGTTCACCCTGACGTCTGGAGTGTCTCAGTGCGACGATTCGAGCTGGCCCTGCCTCGCAGCATCGACGAGGCCCTGCGTATCCTGAGCGAGCGAGGTTCCGAGGCGAAGCTGCTGGCGGGAGGGACGGACCTGCTCCCCCAGCTCAAGAACGGGCTCCTGAAACCGGCCTGCGTGGTCGACCTCTCGGGCGTCGAGCGCATCCGCACCCTGAAGTCCGACGCCGGCGGCCTGCACGTCGGCGCCGCCGTCACCGCGCGGACGCTGGAGCGCGACGCCACGACCCAGAAGACCTACACCTCGCTGGCCGAGAGCGGCGCGCTGGTCGGCTCGGTGCAGGTTCGCAACCTGGCCACCCTCGGCGGCAATCTCTGCAACGCCGCTCCCTCGGCCGACATGGCGCCGCCGCTGCTGGCGCTGGACGCCGAGGCGGTCATCGTCGGCCCCAAGGGCGAGCGCCGGGTGCCGTTGACCGACTTCTTCACCGGCGTGCGCCGCACCGTGCTCGCCGCCGACGAGATCCTCCTGGAGATCGTCGTGCCGGCGCCCGGCCCGCGCAGCGGCGGCCACTACCTGCGCCACACGCCGCGCCGCGAGCTGGACATCGCCGTCGTCGGCGTCGCCTCCCAGCTCACGCTGTCCAACGGTGTCTGCTCGAAGGCCCGCATTGCGCTGGCCGCGGTGGCGCCGGTGCCGCTGCGGGCCCGCGCGGCCGAGCAGGCGCTGGAGGGCAAGCCGGTCACGCCGGAGGCGATCGAGCGGGCGGCCGAGCTGGCCCTCGGCGTCGCCAAGCCCATCAGCGACCAGCGCGGCTCCGCCGACTATCGCCGTCACCTGGTCCGTGTCCTGACTCGTCGCACGCTCCGCACCGCGCTCACGCGGGCGGGCGGCTGATCTCCGGGAGGAGCGCTCGTGCCGAAGCACGTCCTGAGCTGCACCGTCAACGACGAGGCCGTCGAGGTCCTCGTGCAACCGTACGTCACGCTGCTCGATGCGCTGCGCGAGGACCTGAACCTGACCGGCCCCAAGGAGGGCTGCGGCACCGGTGACTGCGGTGCCTGCACCGTGCACCTCGACGGCCAGCCGGTGGCCAGCTGCCTGATGCTGGCCATGCAGGTGCGCGGCCGCCAGGTGCGCACCATCGAGGGGCTGGGCGGCGCCGAGGCGCTGCACCCGCTGCAGGAGGCCTTCGTGCGCCTCGGCGTGCCCCAGTGCGGCTTCTGCATCCCGGGCGTGCTCATGGCCGCGGCCGCCGTGCTGACCGAAAACCCGAAGGCGACGCAAGAAGAGATCCGCTACGGCATCGCCGGCAATCTGTGCCGCTGCACCGGCTACACGAAGATGCTGGCGGCGATCACCGAAGTGGCGGGCACGCTGTCCGCCAAGGGAGCCTGACGTCATGGCCGTGATGAAGACGACGCGCGAGATCAAGGGCATTGGCCTTCCCATTCCGCGCCCCGACGGGCCCGAGAAGGTCACCGGCCAGGTGCTGTACGTCGCCGACATCAAGCCCAAGGGGATGCTGCACGCCAAGCTGCTGCGCAGCCCCCACGCCCACGCCCGCATCGTGAAGATCGACACCACGCGCGCCAAGGCGCTGCCGGGCGTGCGCGCCGTGCTCATCGCGCGCGACATCCCCGAGCTCAAGCGCAAGGCGGCGACGCGCGCCCACGCGATCCTGGCCATCGACCGCGTCGTGTTTGCCGGCCAGCCGGTGGCGGCCGTCGCCGCCGACGAGCTGGCCATCGCCGAGGAGGCGTGTGACCTCATCGACGTGCAGTACGAGGTGCTGGCCGCCGCCGTCGATCCGCTGAAGGCGATGCTGGTCGGCGCGCCGCCGGTGGCCGACGCCGGCACCGAGGCCGACACCAGCGAGGCGCTCGCCCACTCCGGCGTGGCCGTGGCCAAGACGCAGACGGCGCCGACCAAGGCCGTCAACATCTCGCAGCACGCCAAGCTGGCTCGCGGCGACGTCGCCAAGGCCTTCGCCGAGTCCGACGTGATCGTGGAGAAGACGTACCGGGTGCCGATGGTCCACCAGGGCTATCTCGAGCCGCACGCCGTGCTGGCCCAGTGGGACGGCAACGGGCAGCTGACGCTCTACTCGAGCACGCAGGGCTCGTTCAACACGCGCTCGGAAGTGGCGGACGTGCTGCACATCGAGGAGAACCGGATCAAGGTCATCCCGGTGGAGTGCGGCGGCGGCTTCGGCGGCAAGATCCGCGCGCTGTGCGAGCCGATCACCGCGATCCTGGCCCGCGTCACCCGGCGGCCGGTGCGCTACGTCATGACCCGGCGCGAGGAGCTGGAGGCCGGCATGCCGGCGCCCCAGGTGATCATCAAGCTGAAGACCGGGGCCAAGCGCGACGGCACGCTGATGGCGCTCGACGGCGAGACCATCATCGAGTCCGGCGCGTACTCGGGGGCCGTGCTCACGATGAGCGCGGTGTTCGTGTCCAGCGTCTACCAGTTCCCGAACTTCGAGGTGCGCGCCTACGAGGTGCTGACCCACAAGCCGTCGATCGCCGCCTACCGCGCGCCGACCGCGCCCCAGACCTTCTTCGCCATCGACTCGCAGATGGACCTGATGGCCCGCGAGCTCGGGGTGGACTCCGTCGAGTTTCGCCTGCGCCACCTGATGAAGGAAGGCGACCCGATGGCCAACGGCCAGCCGTGGCAGAGCAACGGCGCCAGGCAGGTGCTGCAGCGGCTGGCCGAGCATCCGCTGTGGAAGAACCGGGCGGCGTGGAAGGCCAAGAGCGGCCAGGACGGGCGCGGCCTGTGCGGCACCGGCCTGGCCGTCGGCGGCTGGATCCCCGGGCTGCAGCCGACCGGCGCCACCGTGCGCCTGAATCCCGACGGCTCGCTGCAGGTGCTGACCGGCCAGGTCGACATCGCCGGGACGAACATCGCGCTGGCCCAGATCGCGGCGACCGCGTTCGGCATCGACATCGACAAGATCAAGATCACCACGGGCGATACCGACACCGCACCCATGACCGGGCTCAGCGCCGGTAGCAAGACCATCTACACCGTCGGCACCGCCGTGATGCAGGCGGCCCAGGACGCGCGCCGGCAGACGCTGGAGATCGCCGCCAAGGAGATGGAAGCGGCCATCGGCGACCTCGAGATCGAGGACGGCCGCGTGGTCGTGCGCGGCGTGCCCGACAAGGGCGTGACGCTGGCCTCGATCGGCAAGAAGGGCAATCTGTACATGTCCAAGGTGCCGCCGGTGCTCGGCGTGGCCCATCCGGCCTTCGCCGTGCAAGCGCCCGCGTTCGCCGCCCAGCTCGCCCG
>JBGQLG010000009.1:0-69012 GCA_041499965.1 Methylomirabilia bacterium | reverse complement strand
TCCGCCACGGCCTGGCTGGCCGTGCGCAGCCGCCCCACCGTGCGCACGCGCTCGAGCCGCCGCCGGAACTGCGCGACCACCACCGGCTCGTCGGCCAGCGGCCGCTCGTCGACCAGCAGGGCCGAGAGCGTGTGACGGGCGGCGTCGGAGGCGAGCTCGCTCATGAGCTGCTCGGCTGCGGCCGCGGGGAAGCGCCCGAGCGTCTCGACGATCTCGCGCAGCCCGGCGTGGCTGATCTCGGCCAGGTCCAGCAGCGGGAGCAGGGCCTCGCGGGCCTCACGCGAGGCGAGCAGCAGCCCGACCAGGTCGCGCTCGACCACGATCGGCGCCGGCGTGGTCGTGGCGGTGCCGGCCACCGCGGTCGGCCGGCGCAGCGCCGTTTGCAGCCGCTGGGCCTCGATCCAGAGCTGGGTGGGGTCGACGCCGAGCTTGAGGGCGGCCTCGCGGGCCAGCGCGGTCGCCTCCTGGGCGTCCCCGACCTTGGCCAGCATGAGCGCCACCCGGGCGAACGCGTTCACGCGGCCGCGGGCGCCGCCGGCCGCGCTCTCGCCCACGGCGCGGTCGAGCGCGTAGGCGAGCAGGCTGCGGGCGGCGGTGATGCGCTCGGTGAACGCCGCCGCGCCCTCGGCGCGCAGGAACGTGTCGGGGTCGTGGCCGGCCGGCAGCAGCGCCACCTTCACACGCAGGACGCCGGTGGCCTCGAAGGCGCCGGCACGGTTCACGCCCCACGCCATCCCGCCGCCGGTCGGCTCCAGCAGCTCCTCGGCGCGCTCGGCGGCCTTCTGGCCGGCGGCGTCGGCGTCGAAGAAGGTGATGACCTCGTCGCAGTAGCGGCGCAGCACGCCGAGCTGGGCGGCGGTGAAGGCGGTGCCGAGCGCGGCCACCGTCTCGGTGAAGCCGTACTGGTGGGCCATCAGGCAGTCGACGTAGCCCTCGACGATGAGCGCACGGTTCTTCTCACGGATCGTCTCACGGGCGAGGTCGGCGGCATAGAGCAGGTTGCCCTTGGTGTAGAGCGGTGTCTCGGGCGAGTTCAGGTACTTGGGCTGCTCGTCGCCGAAGCCGCGCCCGCCGAAGGCGACGACGCGGCCCTGCAGGTCGCGGATCGAGAACAGCAGGCGGCCGCGGAAGCGGTCGTAGGCGCCGGGCTTGTTCTCGCGGGCGACGCGCAGCCCGGCCGCCAGCATCGTCTCCTCGCTCACGCCGGAGGGCCGGAGCGCGTCGGGCAGCGTCTCCCAGCCCTCGGGCGCCCAGCCGAGGCCGAAGCGCCGCGCCACCTCGGGCGCGATGCCGCGCTGCTCGAGATACGCGCGCGCGCGCTCGCCACCGGCCGTCCACAGCCGCTCGGTGTAGAACGACGCGGCCAACTCCATCGCGCGATACAGCTCCTCGCGCCCGGACTCGCCCGTCCGGGGACCGCGGTCCTCGGGGAGCGCCACGCTGGCCTGGCGGGCCAGCACGCGCACGGCCTCGGGGAACGACAGCCGGTCCTGGCGCATGAGGAAGCCGAACACGTCGCCGCCGACGCCGCAGCCGAAGCAGTGAAAGATGCCCTTGCGCGGGTTGACCATGAACGAGGGCGTCTTCTCGCCGTGGAAGGGGCACAGGCCCTTGTAGTTCTGCCCGGCCTTGCGGAGATTGACGAAGCGACCGACCAGCTCGACCACGTCCACGCCGGCCCGGATCTCGTCCAGGAGCGCCGGCGGGTAGGACGCCATCAGGATACCTTCAGGGCGGCGACGGTGGCGCCGTGGCCGCCCTCGTTCGGCTCGCCGTCGCGGAACGAGTCCACCAGTGGATGATCCGACAACACGCCCCGCACCGCCTTGCGCAGTGCGCCAGTGCCCTTGCCGTGCACGAGCCGCACGCTGGCCATGCCCGCCATGAACGCGTCGTCGAGATACTTCTCGACCAGGTCGCGCGCCTCGTCGGTCGTGCGCCCGATCAGCATCAGCTCGGCGGCGACCGAGCGGCCACCGACCGCGTCGGCCTCGGACCGCGCGCCGGGGGAGCGCGACGGACCCCACGCCGATGCTCCCGAGGCGCCACGCTCGCCGGCGCTGGAGCGCAGGGCGGAGACGGGGACGCGGACGGTGACGTTGCCGGCGCGCACGGTGGCGGTGTCGCCGCTGACGTCGATCAGCTGGCCGCGCAGGCCGAGGTGCTCGGCGGCGACGGCCATGCCGGGAGCCAGCGGCGCCTCGTCGGCGCGCGGGCCGGCGGGCGCGGGCACGACGAGGGCGCCGACCTCGCGCAGCCGCCGGCGGCTCTCGTCGAGTGCCGGCCGCGAGCGCTCGCCGCGCTTGAGTCGATCCCACTCCGTGCTCACGGCGCGGCGCACGTCGGTCAGCAACCGGGCGGCCTCCGCCTTGGCCCGCTCGACGATCTCGCGGGCGCGGGCGGCGGCGGTCGTCTCCGCCTCGCGGGCCGCGGCCAGGCGCGCGGTGCTCTCGCTGTCGCGCTGCTCCATGACGATCTGGCGCTCCGCCTCGCAGCGCGTGGCCTCGTCGAGGCGGTCGAGGAGCTGGCTCATCCGCGTGGCGTCGGTGGTCCGGTGGCTCTGGGCGCGCGCGATCAGCTGGGGCGACAGCCCCAGGCGGCCGGCGATCGCCAGCGCGTAACTCTGGCCCGGGATGTCGTAGCGGAGGCGGAACGTCGGCGCCAGCGTGCGGGTGTCGAACTCGACCGAGGCGTTGCGCGCGCGCGGCTCGGTGGAGGCGAACGCGCGCAGCGGTTCCAGGTGGGTGGTGGCGACGACGAGCGTGCCGCGCTCGGCCAGCGTCTCGAGGATCGCCCGGGCCAGGGCGGCGCCCTCGTCGGGGTCGGTCCCGGCGCCCAGCTCGTCGACCAGCACCAGCGAGCGGTCGTCGGCTCCGGCCAGCACTTCGCGGATCTGCTTGACGAACGCGGAGAAGGTCGAGAGGTTCTCGGCCACCGACTGCTCGTCGCCGATGATCGCGTACAGGCGCTCGAAGACGGGCAGCCGCGAGCCCTCGGCGGCCGGCACGTGGCAGCCGACCTGGGCCATGAGCGCGCAGAGCGCCAGCGTCTTGAGCGCGATGGTCTTGCCGCCGGCGTTGGGCCCCGTGATGAGCAGCAGCGGGCGGTCGGGCGACAGCTCGACGTCGACCGGCACCACCGGGCGCGCCGGATCGCGCCAGGCCTGGGCCAGCAGCAACGGGTGGCGGGCCGCCCGCAACGAGACGCGCCCGGCGTGGTCGATCGTGGGGGCCGTCGCGTCCATGCGCACGGCGGCGTGCGCGCGGGCGAACAGCCAGTCGAGCTCGCCGAGCGCGGCGACGAGATGCTCGAGCTCCGGTGCCCGCCCTCGCACCGCCGCGGTCAGCTCGGCCAGGACGCGGGCGATCTCCTGCTCCTCCTCGCGCTGGGCCTGCACCAGGTCGTTGTTGGCCTCGACCATGGCCTCCGGCTCGACGAAGATCGTCTGGCCGCTCTGCGAGCGGTCGTGCACGATGCCGCGTACCCGCGACCGCGCCTCGGCGCGCACCGGCAGCACGTAGCGCCCGTGGCGGAGGGTGACGAAGCGGTCGGCGAAGAGGCGATCGCCCTCGGCCGCGAGCATCCGCTCGAGATCGGCGACGAGCCGACGACGGCGGTCACGGATCTGCTGGCGAAGCTGGCGGAGGCGGGGGCTGGCGCGGTCGGTGAGGCTGCCGTCGTCCTCGAGCGCGTGGCGGAGGGCGTCGCGCAGCTCGCTGACCCGAGGCATCCCGTCGGTGAGCTCGGCCACCGGGGCGGCGACCGGCCGGACCGCGCGGCCCCAGGCCTGGACGCGGGGCCCCGCGTCCAGCGCGGGAATCAGCAGGACCAGCTCGGCGCCCTCCAGCACGCTGCCCTCGGCGGCGCCGCGACCGAGGACGGGTCGGATGTCGGGAATGCCGTCGAGCGGCGGCGCGCCCTCGGCGGCGAGCGCCAGGCGCGCCTCGGACGTCAGCGCGATCGCGGAGCGTACGGCGGACGCATCGACGAGCGGTGTGGCGGTGTGCGCGTGCTCCCGTCCCATGGCGGTTCGGGCTTCCGTCGCGAGCAGGGACCGGACGGCTTCCCACTCCGTGCCCCGATCCCAGATGCTGCCAGGATTAATCGGCAACCCGCTCCCGGCGATTCGCTTTGACGACGACCTTGATCACGCGTTTCCCCCTCCGACAGCCGACCGGACCAGTGGATAAACGTAAACTATATACCATGGGGGTCACCCCCCAGCAATGCGACGGCTCGCGCATCAGCGCAGGAGCGCGAGCACGCGCTGGGCCGCCTCGGCCACCGCCGTCTCCACCACCGGCAGCTCGTCGGGCTCGAAGCCGGTCAAGACGTGATCGGCGACCTGGGCCTTGTGCGGGGGCCGGCCGATGCCGACCTTGACGCGGCGGATGTCGGGCGTGCCGAGCGCGGCGATGACCGAGCGCACGCCGTTGTGGCCGCCCGCGCTGCCCTTCATGCGCACGCGGACCGCGCCGAGCGGGAGGTCGATGTCGTCGTAGACCAGGATGAGGTCGTCGTGATCGGCCCGGTGCTCACGCAGCGCGCGGGCCACGACGGGCCCCGACTCGTTCATGAACGCGCGCGGCTTCACGAGCGTGACGGTGTCGCCGCGCCAGCGGCCCGCGCAGACGGCCCAGGCGCCCTCGCGGCGCCAGGGCGCGCCGCGGAAGGTCTCGCCGGCCAGGTGGTCGAGCACGCGCTGGCCCACGTTGTGGCGGGTGTCCCGGTACTCCGGGCCGGGGTTGCCGAGCCCCACCACGACGTGGGCCATGCCCGCCCGGCGCCGCTACTTGTCCTTCTCCGCCTTCTCCGGGCGCTTGCCCTTCTTGTCGTCGGCCGCCGGCTCTTCGCCTTCCTTGGGCTTGCGCTCGGTGAGGACCTCGGGCTCGGCGGTGACCGCCGCCGTGACCGCCGGCGTCACCTCTTCCTCGGCCATCGGCGGCGAGACCGTCGCCACCGCCTGTCCGGGGTCGTTGGCGACGCGGACGCCGGCCGGCACCGTCAGGTTGGCGATCGTGAGGACGTCGCCGATGGCCAGCGCCGACACGTCGGCGTCGATCCGCTCGGGGATCGCGGTCGGCAGGCACGACACGGTCACCTCGTGGATGACGAGGTTCAGGATGCCTTTCGTGTCGCGCACGCCCACGGCCTCGCCGACGGGATGCACGGCCACGCGGACGGTGATCGCCTTGTCGGGCGAGACCTCCTGCAGATCGACGTGCAGCAGCTTCTCGCTGACCGGGTCGAACTGCATCGCCCGGATGATGGCCAGCCGGCTGGCGCCGTCCAGCTTGAGCGTGAGCAGCTGGGTGGTGCCGGCGTGGCCGAGGATCGTCCGCAGCACCGCCTTGGGGTCGACGCTGACCGTCTCGGGCCGGGCGCCGCCGTAGAGGATGGCCGGGACGATGCCCTGGCGGCGCAGGCGCTTGGCCAGCTGCTTGCCGGTGCCGTCACGACGCTGAATGGTGAGCTCCTGCATTGCCATGTCGAGGCTCCTCTTCTTCTAGACGAACAGGGTCGAGACCGATTCCTCGTCGTGAATCCGGCGGATCGCCTCGCCGAGCAGCGGGGCCACCGTGAGCACCGTGATGCGGGCGGCCGTTCGCTTGTCGGCGGTGAGCGGGATCGAGTTCGTGACGACGACCTCCTCGATGGCCGAGGCTTTGATGCGCTCGATGGCCGGCCCCGACAGCACGGGATGGACCCCGCAGGCCAGGATGCGCCGGGCGCCCTCGCGCTGCACGGCGCTCACCGCCTGGGCCAGGGTGCCGGCGGTGTCGATCATGTCGTCGATCACCACCGCGTCGCGGCCCTCGACGTCGCCGATCAGATGCATGGCGACCGCCGAGTTGGGGCCCTCGCGGCGCTTGTCGATGATGGCCAGGCCGGCGTTGAGCCGCTTGGCGATCGCGCGGGCCCGCTCGACGCCGCCGGCGTCGGGGGCCACGATCACCGCGTCCTGCAGATCCTTCTTGCGCAGATAGTCGATCATGACCACCGGCCCGGCGAAGAGGTGATCGACGGGGACGCTGAAGAACCCCTGGATCTGCCCGGCGTGCAGGTCGAGCGCCAGCACGCGATCGACGCCGGCCGCCTCCAGGAGGTCGGCGACGAGCTTGGCCGAGATCGGCATGCGTCCCTGCACCTTGCGATCCTGGCGCGCGTACCCGTAGTACGGCAGCACCGCCGTGATCCGGTGCGCGGACGAGCGCTTGAACGCGTCGATCATGATGAGCAGCTCCATGAGCGAGTCGTTCACCGGCGGGCAGGTGGGCTGGACGATGAACACGTCCGTGCCGCGGACGTTCTCGTTGATCTGCACGAACACCTCGCCGTCCGAGAAGCGCGACACCTCGGCGTCGCCCAGCGGGATGTGCAGGTACTGGGCGATCTCTTCCGCCAGGGGTCGGTTCGCGTTGCCGGTGAAGAGCTTCAGCTCATAGCTCATCGGGTACCTCGCTCACGGGCTGGTTGGGGCGGGAGGATTCGAACCTCCGAATACGGGAGCCAAAGTCCCGCGCCTTGCCGCTTGGCCACGCCCCATCGACCCAGCCCCGGGTATTATCGCGCCTCGCTCCCACGGATTCGAATCGCCGGACCTCTCAGCGTCTGCACCGCCCAGCACTCCCACGAGCCCCGCACCACCCGCGCCCGGATCTGCCGCGCCTGCTCCCACGACCTCGCGACGCCAAACACCGTGGGCCCGCTGCCCGACATCACCGCGCCCAGCGCGCCCGCCGCCACCAGCGCGGCGTGCATCTGGCCGATCTGCGGATACGCCGCGCGGGCCGCCGGCTCGAGCCCATTGTAGAGGCTCGCCGCCACGCGGCCGGGGCTGTGGGTGCGCAGGGCCTTGGCCGCATCGCGCGCGCGGTCACCGTCGGTGTACAGCGCCGGTGTCACCCGGCCGTACATCTCTGCCGTGCTCACCGCGAACTTCGGATTCACCAGCACCAGGCCGAGCGACGTGCTGCCCAGCCGGGCCAGGTGTTCTCCCCGTCCGGTGGCCAGCGCCGCGCCCCCGTGCAGGAAGAACGGGACGTCCATGCCGAGCCCCACCGCCAGCTCCTCCAGCCGCGCCGCCGGCCACCGCAGGCCCCACAGCCGGTTCAAGCCGACCAGCGTCGCCGCGGCGTCGGTCGATCCACCGCCCAGTCCGGCCGCGACCGGAATCCGCTTGTCCAGCGTGATCCGCACACCGCGGGACACGCCGGAGGCGTCGCGCAGCGCCGCTGCCGCGCGATACGCCAGGTTCCGCTCGTCGGTGGGGACGCCCGGGGCGCTCGTCAGCACCTCGATCGCGTCGGCCTCCTCGAGGGCCAGCCGGTCGGAGAGATCCACGGCCTGCATCACCGTGGCGATCTCGTGATAACCGTCAGGCCGCCGCCTCAGGACCTCCAGGGTCAGGTTGACCTTGGCTGCCGCGCTGAGCTCGAATCGACGGGCTTTCTCCGACCCCTTCGACAAGGCACCGAAGGCTATCACGCACCCCGGGGAGCGTCAACGGATCGGTTGTGTTTTCGCGTCTTTGGGCAGCGTCAGCGCGAACTGACTCGCCTGCAGTCCGACCGCGGTCGCCAGGTTGCGGTAGCGCACGGTGCCGGTGAGCCAGCGCTCCGCGGCGCTCACGTCGAAGCCGGTCAGCTGTCCCTGGTCGTCGCGCAGATAGGTGACGGTCGCCGCCGCCCGGCCGCCGACGATCTGTAGCTGGCGGACGACGCCGGTCTCGAAATCCATCCAGATACGCTGCTCGTGGACCGCTCCAATGAGCGAGAGCGATGGGCCCAGGGCATCGGGGGGCAGGATCTCGGCCACGCGGACGTCGTCCGGCGGCACCGCGTATCCGGTCACCACGGCGACGAGATCGTGCGGCTCGAAGGGCAGGCCGAGCAGGCGCGCGGTCGTCTCCGCGGTGGCGTCGCCGACCACGGCCTCGTTGCTGGCCGCATTGAAGGCGGTGAGGCGACCCTCGTGCACCACGGCGATGAGGAACGGCTGGCCGAAGGGCGAGAGCGCCTCGAAGCGCACGCTGCCCGGCGCCTTGGCCAGCAGCACGCCGGCCAGCTGCTGGCGCTGGCCGCCGCGGTCCACGTTGATGTCGGCGAGCGTGCGCAGGTCGGTGACGGCCTGCCAGCGCGTCAGCAGCAGGTCGATCGCGCGGCGGGCCTCCGCGGAGATCGGCTGGCGCGGCGGGGCCAGCGCGATGCTGCACCCCGACGCCAGCCCGACCGCGAGCAGGAAGACGAGGCTACTGCGAAGCCTTCGAGCGGTCACTCTGGGCCCGCCGCAGCCGGGCGCGGAGATCGTCGAGCTTCTTCTTGATGCCGTCGGCGGCGGGGTCGAGCTGCAGCGCCTTCTCCCAGGCGGCCACCGCGTCCTCGTCGAGGCCACCCTTGTGGAGCGCGTCGCCGAGGTGCTCGAAGATCACCGGGTCTTCCTTGGCACGGTCGACGGCCCGCTTGAGCTCGCGGACGGCCTCCCCGTACCGGCCCTGCTGGTAGTACGCCCAGCCGAGGCTGTCGATGAAGTAGCCGTTGTCGGGCTCCAGCGATAGCGCCTTGTTGATGAGCGAGACCGCTTCCTCGAGGTTCTGGCCGCGCTCGGCATACATGTAGCCGACGTAGTTGTAGGCCTCGGCGTGCTTGGGATCGAGGTTGATGACGTTGCGGAACTGGCGGACGGCGTCGTCGAACTTCTGCTGCTTTTCCAGCACGACGCCGAGCTGAAAATGCAGGTCCTTCTGCGTGTCGTCGAGCGTCAGGCCTTCCTGCAGGGTCTGGGCGGCGCGGTCGTACTCCTTGGCGCGGAAGTACGCGGTGCCCAGGTAGAGGAACAGCTCGGGTCGCTTGGGATCGATGTTGACCGCCTCGCGCAGGAACGTGACGGCCTCGTCGTAGCGCTTGGCCTTGCCCGAGAGGAATCCGAGCTGCACGCGGGCGTCGATCGAGCGGGGATCGGCGCGCAGGATCTTCTCCAGCTCGGCCTTGGCCTCCGGGTCCTTGCCGGCGTCCATGTAGGTCGTGGCCAGGTAGTAGCGGGCCCTCAGATTCGAGGGCTCGAGCAGCACCACCCGACGGAAGGCGTCGCCGGCCTTGTCCCACAGCTTCTGCTCGTAGAAGACCGCGCCCAGCTTCATCCAGACGCGCGGGTCGCGCGGGTTCTGCTCGGCCAGCGCCTCGACCTCGGCCTGGGCCTCGGTGAAGCGGCCGAGGCGGATGAGCAGATCGCCCAGCCGCTCGACGAACGCCGGGTTGTCGGGATTCGACTTGACGGCGCGGCGGTAGACGTCGATCGCCTCGTCGGTCCGGCGCTGGGACTCGTACACGTAGCCCAGTGCCGTCCAGGCGCCGTCGTGGTCGGGGTCGATCTCGACGGCCCGGGTGAGCCGGGTGATGGCCTCGTCCCACGCCTCGGTCTCGATCGCCAGGCGCCCGAGCAGGAACTGGGCCTGGGCGTTGCGGGGCTGCTGCTCGGCCAGCCGCAGCAGCACCACCCGGGCCCGATCGTAGGCCTTCTGCTCCACCTGGTAGCGCGCCAGGGTGAGGTAGGCCTCGTCGGCGTTGGGGTTCAGCGCCACGACGCGCTCCAGCTCGGCCTCCGCCTCGGCGTACTTCTTCTGGCCGCGGAGCAGGTCGGCCAGCGTGAGATGCGGCGCCACGTCGTCGGGGGCCAGCTGCACCGCCCGGCGCGCGGCGGCCAGGGCCTCGACCGGCTGCTCGGCGCGCACGAGCCACTGGGCCAGCGTCGTCCACAGGAACGCCGAGTCGGGATCGCGCCGCAGCGCCTCTTCCATCGGCGCCACGGCTTCCTTGAAGCGGCCGGCCTGGACCAGCATCTGCGCGATCGTATAGTGGTAATACGCCTCGGCCGCCACGTCCCGCTCGCGCGAGGCGAACATGCGGCGCGGCGTCTCGGTGCCGTCCTCCGTCGAGGCCGGTGCGGTGGTCGCGCACCCGGCGAGGCCGCCGGCAGCGAGCAGGAGGAGACCGAAGGCGGCGAAGCGGACCATCATCGTTCATTACCTCGTGCCGGCGCCGGCGGCCAGGCCCGCACCATGAGGCGGTGGGCGCCGGCGGCCACGTCGGGATCGGAAATCGCAGCGGCGGCCGCGTCGATGGCGCGCCGGTCGTCGTCGCTCAAGTGCGACGGCCGTGTCGCCGGGCGCGCGGCCGGCGACGGCTCCTCGGCGGGTGGAGCGCCGAGCATGAAGCGGAGCGAGCGCACCGCCGGGAACTGCGCGCCGAGGCGCGCGGCCAGATCGGGGCCGCGCAGCGTCAGCTCGTGCAGCCAGGGCGAGTTGTCGACGGTGATCTGCAGGCTCCCGTTGACGAGCGCGTGGGGCCGCGACCGTCGCGCCACGTCGGCGCCGACGAGCGCGCTCCACGCGCGCTGCAGCCGCTGGACGAGCAGCCGATCCTTGAGCTGGGGCATCGCGCTCACCAACAGTTCTCCGACGACGCGCGGCGCCCGGCCCTTCATGACACGCTATGATACTCCCCCGGCCCCGCGGCTGGCCAGCCTCGGACTCCTCGTTTATAGTGGCCAGACACATGGCGAAGCCGAGACGCGGCGATAGGTTGGAGCTCGTCGTCGACGACCTCGCCTTCGGAGGCGAGGGGGTCGGCCGCGCCGACGGTTACGTGGTGTTCGTCCGGGGCGGATTGCCCGGCGACCGGCTGCTGGTGACGATCACCGAGGCGCGCGGCCGCTACGGCCGCGGCACGATCGCCGAGGTGCTGACGCCCTCGCCCGACCGGGTCGAGGCGCCCTGCCCGTATTTTGGTCACTGCGGCGGCTGCCGCCTGCAGCACCTGGCCTATCCCGCCCAGCTCGCGTTCAAGGAAAAGCAGGTGCGCGACTGCCTCACCCGCCTGGGCGGCCTGCCGCCGTTCGAGCTGCGCCCGATCGTGCCGGCACCCGAGCCCTACGGCTATCGCAACAAGATGGAGTTCACCATCGCCGGCGCCGGCGCCGGCGCGGCGGTCGGGCTGCACGCGGCCGAGCGCTACGACGTCGTCCTCGACATCGAGCGCTGCCTGCTGCAGTCGGACACGATGAACGCGCTGCTCGACGAGTTCCGGCGCCAGGTCCGGGCGCGCGGCCTGTCGGTGTGGGACCAGGAGTCCGAGCGCGGCTTGCTGCGCTTCGTCACGCTGCGCGAGGGCCGGCGCACGGGCGAGGCCATGGTCAACGTCGTGGCCAGCGCCCCCGACGTGCCGGCGCTGATGCCCGTCGCCGAGGCGCTCAAGGCCCGGGTCCCCGCCACCAGCAGCGTGCTGTTGAACGTCAACGACCGGAAGGCCAGCGTGGCCGTCGGCAGCGAGGAGCACCTGCTGCTCGGACGCGACCACATCACGGAATCGCTGGACGGCGTCTCGTTCCAGGTCTCGGCCAACTCGTTCTTCCAGACCAACACCCGGCAGGCCGAGCGGCTGTTCGCGATCGTGGCCGAGGCGTGCGCGCTCGAGGGGCACGAGACGGTGCTGGACCTGTACTCGGGCACCGGCGCCATCAGCCTGCTGCTGGCGCGCCGGGCCGCACGCGTCTACGGCGTCGAGCTGTCGGCGGCCGCCGTCGCCGACGCCACCCGCAACGCCCGGGCCAACGGCATCGACAACTGCACGTTCCTGGCCGGCGAGGTGCGGCACGTGCTGCCCGCGCTCATGGGCGACGGCGTGCGGGCCGAGGTGGTGGTGGCCGATCCGCCGCGGGCCGGATTTCATCCCAAGGCGCTCACCGCGCTGGCCACGCTGGCCCCGGCGCGCCTGGTCTACGTCTCCTGCAATCCGGCCACGCTGGCCCGCGACGTCGGTGACCTGGCCCGCCAGGGCTATCGCCTGGAGTGGGTGCAGCCGGTCGACATGTTCCCGCAGACCCCGCACATCGAGGCCGTGGCGCGCTTGTCGCGGGCATGAGCACGTTCCTCGTCCGGCGACTGCTGCAGTCGCTGGTCGTGCTCTTTGGCGTGTCCTTCGTCGTCTTCGCGATCCTGCACCTGACCGGCGACCCCGCACTCGTCCTGCTGCCGCCCGATGCCTCGGCCGAGGACGTGCGGCGATTCCGGGAGGTGATGGGCTTCAACGATCCGTTCCTCGTGCAGTACGGCCGCTTCCTCACGGGCGCCCTGCACGGCGACTTCGGCCAGTCGGTGCGGCACGGCGAGGCCGCCTTCGGCCTCGTCGTCGAGCGCATGCCCGCCACGTTCGAGCTGGCCGGCGCCGCCCTGCTGCTGGCGCTCTGCCTGTCCATCCCGGCCGGCATCGTCTCGGCCGTGCGCCGCAACTCGCTGCTCGACTACGTGGCGACGGTGGTGGCGCTGTTCGGGCAGTCGCTGCCGACGTTCTGGCTCGGCATCATGCTGATCCTGCTCTTCTCGGTGCAGTTCCACCTGCTGCCGTCCTCCGGCCGGGGCACGCTTTCGCACCTGATCCTGCCGGCGGTGACCCTGGGGCTGTTCACCACCGCTCGCATCACCCGCCTGACCCGCTCGGGCATGCTGGAGGTCCTCAACCAGGACTACATCCGCACGGCCCGCGCCAAGGGCGTGAGCGATTCGCCGGTGGTGTGGAAGCACGCGCTCAAGAACGCGGCGATCCCGATCGTGACGATCGTCGGCATCGAGCTCGGCACGCTGCTGGGCGGCTCGGTCATCACCGAGACGATCTTCGCCTGGCCCGGGGTCGGCCGCCTCAGCGTGCAGGCGATCGCCAACCGCGACTATCCGGTGGTGCAGGCCGCGGTGTTCCTGCTGGCCAGCACGTTCGTCCTCGTCAACCTCCTGGTCGACGTCGTCTACACCTATCTCGATCCGAGGATCCGGCTGCGATGACCGGCCATGGCCACCGTCGCGCTGCCTGAGGCCGCGCGCGCCCAGCGGCGCGAGTGGCTGGTCTTCCTGCGGCGGCTGGCCGCGCGGCGCACCGCCCTGTTCGGGCTGGTCGTCGTGGTGCTGGTGGTCCTGACGGCGCTGACGGCCTCGCTGATCTCGCCGTTCGATCCGATCGAGCAGGATCTGGGCGATCTGCGCCTGAAGGCGCCGGGCTTCCGCGACGCGGCCGGCCACGTGCACCCGCTCGGCACCGATCACCTGGGGCGCGATCTGCTGGCCCGGGTGATCTACGGCGCCCGTCCCGCCCTGCTGGTCGGCTTCGCGGCGGTGGCGATCTCCGGGCTGATCGGCATGGCGGCCGGGCTGGTCGCCGGCTACTTCGGCGGCCGCACCGACGACGTCCTGATGCGGCTGGCCGACATTCAGCTCGCGTTTCCGTTCATCCTGCTGGCCATCGCCGTGATCGGGGTGCTGGGGCCGAGCCTCAAGACGATCATCGTGGTGATCGGCGTGTCGTCGTGGGTCGTGTACGCGCGGATCGTGCGCGGGGCCGTGCTGACGCTGCGCGAGCGCGAGTTCGTACAGGCCGCCCTGGCGCTGGGCGGCGGCGACGTCCGCGTCCTGCTCCGCCACATCCTGCCCAACGCGCTGACGCCGTGGCTGGTGGTGGCCACCCTGGACATGGCTCGCGTGATCGTGATCGAGTCGGCGCTGTCCTTCCTCGGACTGGGCGTGCAGCCGCCGACCCCGACCTGGGGCGGGATGCTGGCGGACGGGCGCGTGTACATCTCGACGGCGTGGTGGCTGGCCACCTTCCCGGGACTGGCGATTCTCGTGACGGTGCTGGGGATCAATCTGTTCGGCGACGGGTTGCGGGATACGCTGGATCCGCGGTTGAACGTCTGACGCGTGCGGTGGCCGGAGAACGCGCGGCGGCCGGTGAACGCGCGGCGGCGGGCCGATGAAAAGGGGCCATCTGCGTCGTTGGCGCTGCGCTCCTCGCTGCGGCGTACTCGGAGTACGCCTCGCTCCGGTGCTCGCGCCGCCTAGCAGCTGACCCCTTTTGATCGGCCCGGGCGACGCCAGCGGTCGCCAGGAACGCCGGCCTGGGCGCCGCCGCGGGCTACCGGGCGGCCGGCTGCTTCGTGAGTCTCAGGTAGGGGGTGAGGGCTTTCCAGCCGTTCGGGAACGTTTCCTTGGCCTCGGCGTCGGTCACGGCGGGGACGATGATGACGTCGTCGCCCTGCTTCCAGTTCACGGGGGTGGCGACGCGGTGGGCGTCGGTGAGCTGCAGCGAGTCGATCACGCGCAGGATCTCGTCGAAGTTGCGGCCGGTCGTCTGCGGGTAGGTGATCATCAGGCGGATCGTCTTCCTGGGGTCGATGACGAAGACCGTCCGCACCGTGTACACCTCATCGTGGGCGGGATGCATCATGCCGTAGAGGTTGGCCACCTTGCGGTCGGGATCGGCGACGATCGGGAAGTTCGGCGCCTGCCCCTGCGTGTTCTTGATGTCCTCCGACCACCTCGCGTGCGACTCGACCGGATCGATCGACAGGCCGATGGCCTTCACCCCGCGGCGATCGAACTCCGGCTTCAGCTTCGCCACGTAGCCGAGCTCCGTCGTGCACACGGGCGTGAAGTCGCGCGGATGGGAGAACAGGATCGCCCACGATTCCCCGATCCAGTCGTGCAAGCGCAGCGGTCCCTGGGTCGTGTCGGCGGAGAAGTCGGGGGCCGTGTCGCCGAGACGTAGTGACATTGAAGTCCTCCTCCAGATTGATGTCGATGCGCCAGAGCTTACTCTTGACAATTCCGATCGACAATGGGTAATTTGCATGGACTGAGGGCCAGCGACCAACGTCGGAGTCGAAAGACGAGAGCCGGGAGCGCGGGGATCCGCGTCACGGCTCTCGGGCTTTCGGGATCGGAGCAGGGCGATGCCGGACGTGATCAAGGAGACAAAAGCGCAGCGGGCCGAGCGGCTCAAGCGCGAGCTGAATCCGTGGGAAGCGTACGCAGAGATCCGGCGCTTCGCGCAGGAGGGGCACGCGTCGATCCCGCCCGAGTGGGCGACGTACTTCCGCTGGTGGGGGATCTACAGCCAGGGCGATGGCGTCGGCGCGGTCGGCGGCCGCGGTGGCGAGGGGCGGGCGGTGCCCTACTTCATGGTCCGTATCCGGATCCCCAACGGGGCCCTGGCCGCACCCCAGCTCCGCACCCTCGCCGATCTCGCCGAGCGCCACGGCCGCGGCGTCGCCGACCTCACGGTGCGACAGAACGTTCAGCTGCACTGGGTGACGATCGAGGACCTGCCGACGGTCTTCGAGACGCTGTGGCGCACCGGCATCACCACCCTCGGCGCCTGCGGCGACGTCACCCGCAACGTGACCGGCTGCCCGGTGGCCGGTGTCGACGCCGACGAGCTGATCGACGCCTCGCCGCTCGTGCACGAGGCCACCCGCCTGCTCAACGGCAACCCGGACTTCTACAACCTGCCGCGCAAGTTCAAGGTGACGATCACCGGCTGCCGGAGCTGGTGCGTCTATCCCGAGATCAACGACGTGGGGCTCACGGCGGTCCGGCACCCCGACTCCGGCGAGGTGGGCTTCACGCTGCGGGTGGGCGGCGGGCTGTCGACCGACCCCCATCTGGGTGTGCGGCTCGACGCCTTCGTCCGACAGCGGGAGGTGGTCCCGGTCGTGCGCGGGGTCGCGGAGATCTTTCGTGACAGCGACGTGTTGCGGGTCAACCGCGAGAAGGCCCGGCTCAAGTTCCTCTTCCTCAACGGGGGCTGGACGCCGGCGAGCTTCCTCGCCGAGCTGGAGCGCCGGCTGGGTGCCCGGCTCGAGCCCGGGGTGCCCGAGGATCCGCCGGATGACGCCTATCGCGATCACGTCGGCATCCACGCCCAGCGGCAGGCGGGTCTCTGCTACGTCGGCCTGCCGGTCGTGCGCGGCCGGCTGACGCCGCCGCAGATGCGCGCGGTCGCCGACCTGGCCGACCGTTTCGGCTCCGGCCAGGTGCGCACGACCACGATGCAGAACCTGCTGGTGCTCGACGTGCCGTACGGCCGCGCCGTCCGCGTGGCCCGGGAGGCCGAGACGCTCGGCCTGGCGGTCGACGCCTCGCCCTTCCGCCGCGGCACCGTGGCCTGCACCGGCAGCGAGTTCTGCAAGCTCGCGCTCACCGAGACCAAGGGATTCGCGCGCACGCTCGTCGAGGAGCTGGAGGCTCGCCTGCCCGGGTTCGATCGTCACGTGCGCCTGCACGTGACCGGCTGTCCCAACTCGTGCGGCCAGCACTGGATCGCCGACATCGGGATCGAGGGCAAGAAGCTGAAGGTCGACGGCGCGCTCGTGGACGCCTACTACTTCTGCGTGGGCGGCGCCGTCGGTCGCCACCAGACGGTGGCGCGCCCGGTCGGCTACCGCGTCGCGGCCAGCGAGGTCCCCGCGGCGATCGAGCGATTGCTCCGGTCCTATCTCGAGGCCCGCCGGCCCGACGAGAGCTTCCGCGAGTTCGCCGCCCGGCACACCGACGAGGAGCTGCGCGGATTCCTCGCGGGTGGGCTGGTGGCCGCGGTGGAGCGCGATGTGCCGGCGGCGGGCCCGCCGGCCGGCGTGGAGGGCTGATGGGGTTCTATCCCGTGTCCCTCGACCTGGGCGGCCGCCCCTGCGTCGTGGTGGGCGGCGGCCGCGTCGCCGAGCGTCGGGTCATGACGCTGCTGGAGGCCGGCGCCGTCGTCACGCTGGTCAGCCCGGCCATCACACCGGCGCTGGCGGCGCTGGTCGGGGCCGGGCAGGTCCGCCACGTCGCCCGCGAGTACCAGTGCGGCGATCTCGCCGGCGCGGCCCTCGCGCTCACCGCCGTCGACGATCCGTCGATCACCGCGACGGTGGCTCGTGAGGCCCGCGAGCGCGGCGTGTGGCTGAACGCCGCCGACGATCCGGCGCACTGCGACTTCATCCTGCCCGGGCTCGTGCGCCGCGGCGTGCTCACGATTGCCGTGGGCTCGGGTGGCGCGAGCCCGGCGCTCACGCGGGCGCTGCGCGAGCACCTCGACGCCACCCTCGGCGTCGAGTGGGCCGCGCTGGGCGAGCTGGCGGCCGACGCGCGCCTCGATCTCCGGACGGCCGGGCGCGCGGCCGACGCCGAAGCCTGGCGTCGAGCCCTGGCCGCCGACGTGCGCGCGCTCCTGGCCGAGGGCCGGGTGGACGACGCGCGCGGGCGGCTGCGTGCCCGGCTGGATCTCACGCCGTGAGCGGCCGGGTCGCGCTCGTCGGCGCCGGTCCCGGCGACCCCGGCCTGATGACGGTCCGCGGCCTGGCGCTGCTGCGCCGGGCCGAGGTCGTCATCTACGATCGCCTCGTCGATCCGCGGTTGCTCGACGAGGCGCCCCCCGACGCGTTGCGCATCTTCGCGGGCAAGGCCAGCGGCGCCCACGTGCTGTCGCAAGCGCGCATCAACGCGCTGCTCGTGGCGCACGCGCGGCAGGGGCGGCGGGTGGTGCGGCTCAAGGGCGGCGATCCGTTCGTCTTCGGCCGCGGCGGCGAGGAGGCCGACGCGCTGGCGGCGGCGGCCATCCCGTTCGAGGTGGTGCCCGGCGTGAGTGCGGCGGTCGCGGTGCCCGCCTACGCGGGGATCCCGCTCACGCATCGCGGTACCGCCTCGTCGTTCGCGGTCGTCACCGGCCACGAGGACGAGGACAAGGCGCACGGCTCAGTGGACTGGGCGCGGCTGGCGACCGCCGTCGACACGCTCGTGATCCTGATGGGCGCCCGGGGCCTGCCGCGCATCACGCGGGCGCTGCTGGACGGCGGCCGCCGTCCCGACACGCCGGTGGCTCTGATCCGATGGGGCACGACCGACGCGCAGGTGACGCTCGTGGGGCGTCTCGACGAGATCGGCGCGCTGGCCGAAGCCGCGCAGCTCGCGCCGCCCGTCGTGGCCGTCGTCGGGGACGTGGTCGCGCTACGGCCGCGGCTGGCATGGTTTGCCGAGGACCCGGCCTCTGTGGATCCGGCGGCGGGCGCCGCGGCGGCCGAGTCGCTCGACGCTCAGGTGCGCGAGACGCTGCTCCGCCTGCGGTAGACGAGCAGCACGGCGGCCACCGGCACGGTGACCCACAGCAGGCCGCCGCTGGCGCCGGCCGCGAGATCGAGGGCCAGCGCCGCCAGCCCCCCCACCGCGGACACCCACAACAGCACGCCGGTGGCGACGTCGGCGGTGCCCCACCAGCCGAGCCGTCCGGCCACGATGGCCGTGAGCGCCCCCGTCGAGTCGAGCAGCACGTCGCGCACGCTGCCGGTGCGGCTGGGGACGAACGCCTGGTGGCTCTCGTCCACCACCGCGCAGGCGATGCTGATGACCAGCGCCAGCCCGGCGGCGGCGGGCGACCGAACCAGATCGCTGCGCGTCAGCCCGCGAAACCACAGGGCACCGAGGATCGCGTACTCGGTGAAGTGGGCGAGCTTGCGGAGGACGCCGTGGATGAGATCGACGTGATGCAGGGCCAGCCCCGGGAACAGCCAGCTCAGGGCGGGGCCGATGAGCCCGCCGGTGTTCGCAGCGCTGAATTCGGCGGAGGAGGCCGAGAGCACGACGATCATCCACGCGATCGGGGGCAGCCAGGTGGCGAGACGGCTCACGCTTTCATGATACAGTCGCCCCGATGCTCGGCGAGATCCTGGACGATTTGTTGATCTCCGCCTCGACCGGCCGCTGCATCACCGCCACCCGCCACTTTCCCGCGCGCGCCGCCGTGCTGGCGCCGTTCCCAGCCTCGCTCGATCCGCGCATCGCCGAGGCGCTGCGGGGGCGCGGCATCGAGCAGCTCTTCAGCCACCAGGCGCGCGCGTGGGAGCTCGTCGAGGCCGGACGCCACGTGGTCGTGGTGACGCCGACGGCCTCCGGCAAGACGCTGTGCTACAACCTGCCGGCGCTGCAATCGCTGGTCGAGCGGCCGGAGGCGCGCGTCCTCTATCTCTTCCCGACCAAGGCGCTCGCGCAGGACCAGCTGGCCGAGCTGGAGGCGCTGGCCAAGTCGATGCCCGAGATGCGGATGTTCACCTACGACGGCGACACGCCGCAGGACGCGCGGCGCGCCGTCCGGGCCCGGGCCAACCTGGTGCTGACGAACCCCGACATGCTGCACTCGGGCATCCTGCCGCACCACACGAAATGGGCGACCCTGTTCCAGAACCTCCGCTACGTCGTCATCGACGAGCTGCACGCCTATCGCGGCGTGTTCGGCTCGCACCTCGCCAACGTCCTGCGCCGGCTCAAGCGCATCTGCGCGCACTACGGATCGACGCCGCAGTTCATCATGGCCTCGGCGACGATCGCCAACCCCGGCGAGCTGGCCAGCCGGATCACCGGAGAGCCCGTCGAGGAGATCACCGAGAGCGGGGCGCCGACCGGCGACAAGACCTTCGTCTGCTACAACCCCCCGGTCGTGAATCCTGAGCTGGGCATCCGGGCGCCGTACCTCGGCGAGGCGGCCAAGCTGGCGATTCGCCTGCTGCGGGCCGAGGTGCCCACGATCGTCTTCGCGCAGAGCCGGCTGTCGACCGAGGTGCTGCTGACCTCGATCAAGGCCGGCGTGGCCAATCGCGCCACCGGCGATGCCGGCATCGTGCGCGGCTACCGCGGCGGCTATCTCCCGAACCGGCGCCGCGCCGTCGAGCGCGAGCTGCGGACGGGCGAGGCGCTCGGCGTCGTGTCGACGAACGCGCTCGAGCTGGGCGTCGACATCGGCCACCTCGACGCTGCCGTGCTGGCCGGGTATCCGGGCACGATCGCCTCGCTCTGGCAGCAGGCCGGCCGGGCCGGGCGCCGGGCCGATCCCTCGGCGGCCATCCTCGTCGCCACCAGCGCGCCGCTCGACCAGTTCATGGTCACGCACCCCGACTATCTGTTCGGCACGCCGCCCGAGCACGCGCGCATCAACCCCGACAATCCGTTCATCCTGGTGAACCACCTCAAGTGCGCGGCCTTCGAGCTGCCGATCCCCGAGGACGAGCGCTTCGGCGGGGTCGACGTGCGGCGAGAGCTGGCCGCGCTCGAGGACGAGGGCGTGCTGCATCGCGCCGGGCCCCGCTACCACTGGGCGTCCGAGACCTATCCGGCCGATCACGTCTCGCTGCGCACGGTCACCACTGACAACTTCCTGGTGATCGAGACGACGTTCCGGGACGCGCAGCAGACGAAGAAGCGGCAGATCATCGCCGAGGTGGACTGGGGCAGCGCCTTCGCGACGATCCATCCCAAGGCGATCTACCTGGTGGAGAGCACCCCCTACGAGGTGCAGGAGCTGCACTTCCGCGAGGACGAGGAGAAGGTCGCCTACGTCAAGCGCGTCGACGTCGACTACTTCACCGACGCCGTGAGCGCCAGGGGCGTGTGGATCCTGCGCCGGCTGGAGGGCCGCGAGCACCCCGGGTTCCTGGCCGAGCAGGGCGAGGTGCTGGTGGCGGAGAAGGTCGTCGGGTTCAAGAAGATCAAGCTGGGGACGATGGAGAACGTCGGCTCCGGCGAGGTCGAGCTGCCCCAGCAGGAGAAGCAGACGACCAGCGCGTGGATCACGGTGCCGCCGGCCACGCTCGAGCGCGTCGGCCGCTCGCGCGAGGAGCTGATCGACGGCCTCCGCGCGGTGACGTACCTGCTGCATCACCTGGCGCCGATCTTCCTGCTGTGCGACATCCGCGACCTCGGCTCCTGGCTCGGCGACACCACGCCGGCCGAGGCCGGCGTGGTCGCCACCCGCGAGTCGGCCAAGCAGCGCCTCCTGCAGGCCGAGCGGTTCAATCCGACCATCTACCTCTACGACGCTCACGCCGGCGGGATCGGCCTCGCCGAGCGGGTGTTCGAGGTCCTGCCCGACCTCCTGCGGCACGGGCTCACGACGTTGAAGGCCTGCGCCTGTACCGCCGGCTGCCCGTCGTGCGTGGGACCCGTGAACGAGGTCGGCCGCCGCGCCAAGGCCACCGCCGCCCGTTTCCTCACCGCCCTCACCGCCTGACGCGGCGATGCCCAGCCTGGACGAACTCCGCCGTGTGATCCGGCGCATCGAGACGGCGCGGCCGCCGCGGCCGGCCGCCGAGCCGATCGAGCGCGTGGTGGACGGTGAGCTCCTCGAGACCGACGAGGGCAGCGTCGTCGTCGTGAGCCGGGCGTATGCACTCACGCATCGCCACGGCGGCGAGGTGCTCGGCGACCTCCGGGCGGCCCCGCTGCCGCTGCTGGCCCGGGCCGCTCGCGTGGACGGCGAGCTCGGCGCCGCCGAGGGGCTGCTGTTCCTGGACACGGAGACGACCGGGCTGGCCGGTGGCACCGGCACCTACGCGTTCCTGGTCGGCGTCGCCTACCTCGAGGGCACGCGCCTCGTGGTGCAGCAGTACTTCATGCGCGATTTCGACGACGAGCCCGCGCTGCTGACGGCGCTCGAGCCGCTGCTGGCCCGGGCCCGGGCGATCGTCACCTTCAACGGCGCGGGCTTCGACCTGCCGCTGCTGGAGACACGCTTCGTCCTGGCCCGGCGCCGGTGGCCGATGTCGCTGCCCCACCTGGATCTGCTCCGGCCGGCGCGCCGTGTGTGGACGGGCTGGCTGGCTGATTGCCGATTGTCGACGCTGGAAAGCGATGTCCTCGGCCTCACGCGCGAGGACGACGTGCCGGGCGCGATGATCCCGCTGCTGTACTTCGACTATCTGCGCTCGCGTCGGGCGGCGCCGCTGCGCCGGGTGTTCGAGCACAACCGCTCCGACGTGCTGTCGCTGGTCGCGCTGGTGAGCTGGTTCGGCCGGGCGCTCGCCGGGGAGTCCCCGGTGCGGCCCGAGGAGCTGGCCGGTCTGGGGCGCCTGTGGGAGCCGGTGGACCTGGAGCGCGGCCTGGCGTGTTATCGGGCGGCGCTCGAGGCCGGGCTGCCTGAGTCGGTGGCGCGCTGGGCCCGTCTGCGGCTGGCGTGGTGGGAGAAGCGGGCCGCCCGCTGGGAGGCCGCCCGCACGCTGTGGGAGGCGGCCCGGGGCCACCAGGTGTTCGATCCGCGGCCGTGGGAAGAGCTGGCGAAGTACCACGAGCACCGGGCGCGCGACCTCGCGACCGCGCGCGAGGTGGTGACGGACGCGCTCGGCCTGGCCCGGGCCGCCGGCGCCGCGGCCCGCGTGCTCGAGGCCTTCGCGTATCGCCTGGACCGCCTCAACCGCCGCCTCGAGCGTCACCCTGGCCTCGGCTGAATCGCGAGGCCTGCGCCTCGTCACGCTGCGCGAGCGTCCGGACCTGCTGCCGGCGCTCCGCCGGCTCACGGCATCGGTGTGGCCGCCGACGATGGCGTACATCCACCACGATGCGGTCTGTGACCGGCACTGGCCCACGCTCCTCCATGACTTCGCCGAATTCCAGCCGATCCTCTGCGACCGGCGCGGACGCGTGGTGGCCGGCGGCTACACGATCCCGTTCGTCTGGAACGGGCGCCCGGCGTCGCTGCCGATGGGCGTGGACGGCGTGCTCGTGCGAGGCGTGCGCGACCGGCGCCAGGGCCGACGCCCCACGGCACTGTCAGCGTTGCTGGCCGCGGTCGATCCCGCCCGGCAGGGCCGCGGGCTGAGCCGCGCCGTCCTCCGCGCGATGGGGACGCTGGCCCGGCGTCACGGCCTGCGCGCGCTGGTCGCGCCCGTGCGCCCCACGCTCAAGCACCGCTATCCCCTCACGCCGATGGAGGACTACGTTCGCTGGCGCCGCGAGGATCGCCTGCCGCTCGATCCGTGGCTGCGCGTGCACGTGCGGCTGGGCGCCCGTGTGCTCCGGGTGGCGGACCGCTCGATGGTGGTCGAAGGGCGCGTCCGCCAGTGGGAGCAGTGGACGGCGATGCGGTTTCCGGCGAGCGGCCGCTACGTGGTGCCGGGGGCGCTCGTCCCAATCACGATCGACCGGCGGCGCGACCGCGGCCGCTACGTCGAGCCCAACGTCTGGATGCGGCACCCGTTGCATCGCCGCGGTTGAGCGGGGGAGGCTGACTACGACACGGGCGTGAGCGGGGGCTGGCCCTCCAGCACGGCCAGGCAGTTGCGGATCGCCAGCGTCGCCATCGCGATGCGGGTCTCGTGCGAGGCGCTGGCGATGTGGGGGGCCAGGGTCACGTTGCGCAGCGGCAACAGCGCCGGGTGGATCCTGGGCTCGTCCTCGAACACGTCGAGCCCCGCCCCGCGGATCCACTGCTCGGACAGCGCCCTCGCCAGGGCGGCCTCGTCCACCACCGGACCGCGGGCGGCGTTGACCAGGATGGCGGTCTTCTTCATGAGGCGCA
The DNA here is from genome assembly GCA_041499965.1 of Methylomirabilia bacterium. Taxonomy (GTDB): domain Bacteria; phylum Methylomirabilota; class Methylomirabilia; order Rokubacteriales; family CSP1-6; genus AR5. Next base: position 45,874 of record JBGQLG010000009.1, on the reverse strand, counting down.
GCGTGCGCTCGTTGATGAGGTGGCGGGTCTCGGGGCTCAGCAGCGTGTGGAGCGAGATGAAGTCCGACTCGCGGAGCAGGGTGTCCAGATCGGCGGGTGTGGCCTTCAACTCGCGCTCGGCGGCCGGGTCGGCGCGCAGCGTGTCGTGATACAGCACGCGCATGCCGAAGCCCAGCGCGCGCCGGGCCACGGCCCGGCCGATCCGCCCGAAGCCCACCACGCCGAGGGTCTTGCCGTGGATGTCGGCGCCCCACAGCAGGTCCCACTTCCAGACCTTCCACTGATCCGAGCGCACGTAGTGGTCGGCCTCGACGACGCGCCGGGCGGCGGCCATGAGCAGTGCCCAGGCGAAGTCCGCGGTGGTCTCGGTGAGGACGTCGGGGGTGTTGGTGACCGCGATGCCGCGGCGCCGGGCGGCGGCGACGTCGATGTTGTTGTAGCCCACGGCGACGTTGGCCACGACCTTCAGATCCGGGGACGCGCCGAGCACCTCGTCGTCCACGGCCGAGATGATGTGACAGATCAGCGCGTCCTTGTCCTGTAGCCGTCGGACGAGGTCGCCTTTGGGCATCGGCTCGTCCGAGTCGTTGTAGTCCACCACGAACTCGGCCGGTATGATCTGACGGGACTCTGCCGGCAAAACATTTGAAATCAGTATCCTTTTAGGCATCGTTGGTCCCCGTTATTTTCCACTTGATCAGGTCGAAACGGGGCTATACTAGCACTCGCTTTTGAGGAGTGCTAAACGCTCATTGGGCCGGGCGCCCGAGACCGGCGCCGGCTCCGGCTCGACTGATCAACAGTGTCCAACACCACTCAAGGAGGCAGAGGGTCTATGAAGAAGATCCGTCCGCTGCATGACCGAATCCTCGTCAAGCGCGAGGAAGAGGGCGAGGAGAAGATCGGGGGGATCATCATCCCCGACAGCGCCAAGGAAAAGCCTCAGCGCGCCAAGGTCGTCGCGGTCGGCGCCGGGAAGATCGACGACAACGGCAAGCGCATCCCGCTCGACGTGAAGTCCGGGGATCGCATCCTGTTCGGCAAGTACTCCGGCAACGAAGTCAAGATCGACGGTGACGACTACCTCATCCTGCGCGAGGAAGACGTTCTCGCCATCCTCGAGTAACGATTCCACCTGATCCCCAAGGAGGGTATTGATCCATGCCGAAGCAGCTGAAGTTCGACGAGGAGGCCCGGGCCAGCCTGCTCAAGGGCGTCAACATCCTGGCCGCGGCCGTGAAGGCGACCCTGGGGCCCAAGGGCCGCAACGTCGTCATCGACAAGAAGTTCGGCAGCCCCACGATCACCAAGGACGGCGTCACCGTCGCCAAGGAGATCGAGCTGAAGGATCCCTACGAGGACATGGGCGCCCAGATGCTCAAGGAGGTCGCGTCCAAGACCTCCGACATCGCGGGTGACGGGACCACCACGGCCACCGTGCTGGCCCAGGCCATCTTCCGCGAGGGTCTGCGCAACGTCACCGCCGGCGCCAATCCGATGGGCCTCAAGCGGGGCATCGAGCAGGCCGTGGAGGCCGTGGCCGAGGAGCTGAAGAAGCTCTCGAAGTCGACCAAGGACAAGAAGGAGATCGCCCAGGTCGCCACCATCGCGTCGAACAACGACAAGACCATCGGCAACCTGATCGCCGAGGCGATGGAGAAGGTGGGCAAGGACGGCGTCATCACGGTCGAGGAGTCGAAGTCGTCTGACACCGTGCTGGACGTGGTCGAGGGCATGCAGTTCGACCGCGGCTACCTCAGCCCGTACTTCGTGACCGACGCCGAGCGCATGGAAGTGGTCCTGGAGGACGCGCTCGTGCTGATCCACGAGAAGAAGATCAGCGTGATGAAGGACATGCTGCCGCTGCTCGAGCAGGTGGCGCGCTCCGGCAAGCCGTTCCTGATCATCGCCGAGGACGTCGAGGGCGAGGCGCTGGCCACGCTGGTCGTCAACAAGCTGCGCGGCACGCTGCACACCTGCGCCGTCAAGGCCCCGGGCTTCGGCGATCGCCGCAAGGCCATGCTGGAAGACATCGCGACCCTCACCGGCGGCAAGGCCATCACCGAGGACCTCGGCATCAAGCTCGAGAACATCAAGCTCGAGGATCTCGGCAAGGCCAAGAAGGTGGTCGTGGACAAGGACAACACCACGATCGTCGAGGGCGCCGGCAAGTCGTCGGCGATCGAGGGCCGCATCAAGCAGATCCGGGCCCAGATCGACGAGACGACCTCGGACTACGACCGCGAGAAGCTGCAGGAGCGGCTGGCCAAGCTGGCCGGCGGCGTGGCGGTGATCAAGGTCGGGGCCGCCACCGAGACGGCCATGAAGGAGAAGAAGGCCCGCGTCGAGGACGCGCTCAACGCGACCCGGGCGGCGGTCGAGGAAGGCATCGTCCCGGGCGGCGGCGTCGCGCTGCTGCGCTGTACGAAGGCCATCGACGGCCTCAAGAAGCTCGAGGGCGATGAGCGGGTGGGCGCCATGATCGTCAAGCGGGCGCTCGAGGAGCCGATCCGCCAGATCGTCGAGAACGCCGGCCTCGAGGGCAGCGTGATCGTCGAGAAGGTGAAGGCGGAGACGGTGCCGACCCGCGGCTACGATGCCGAGAGCATGGAGTACGTGGACATGCTGCAGGCCGGCATCATCGACCCGACCAAAGTGGAGCGGGTGGCGCTGCAGAACGCGGCGTCGATCGCTTCGCTGCTGCTGACCACCGAGGCCCTCATCACCGACATCCCGGAGGAGAAGGCCGCGGCGGCCCCGGCGATGCCGCACGGGGACATGTATTAGATCCTCGGAGGGGGGCTTCGCCCCCCTTCCGACGGCGCAGCGGGCCTGACGGCCCGCTCGCGCCTGCCTCCCCCCAGGAGGATGGCGCCGGCAAGCCGGCGCTCGAATCGACGGGGAGGTCGAACGGTTCAGGCTCCCGCGAATGCGGGGGTGCGGCTCGGGTCGGGTGACCGGCCCGGGCCGTATCTGTTTTCAGGCGTTGACGTTGCGGGCGGTGGGGATGTTTGATACGGTTAGGCGCTTCGAACAGGATTGTGTCGTCGATCGTGCGATTCGGGGGAGGTGAGTGCACTGCGGCCCTATGAAATCCTGGTGATCGTCGATCCACGGCCCACCGACGAGGAGATTGCCGCCCTGCTCACGCAGCTGGGCGAGCAGATCACGTCGCTGAAGGCCGAGGTCGTCAAGATGGAGAACTGGGGGAAGCGCCGGCTCGCGTACGACATCCGCAAGCAGCGGGAGGGCACGTACGCGGTCTTCGAGGTTGCAGCCGAGCCGGCCATGGTCAAGGAGTTCGAGCGACAGCTCCGCCTCAACGAGAGCGTGCTGCGCTTCCTCTCGACCCGGGTCCCCATCCGTAAGAAGGCTCGGCCGGCGAAAACTCAAGAGGTCGTTGAGGAGGTCGGTTGATGGCGAGCCTGAACAGAGTGCTCCTGATCGGTAATCTCACGCGTCCCCCGGAGCTCCGCTACACGCCGAGCGGCACCGCCGTGGCCGACCTGAGGCTGGCGGTGAACCGCAGCTACAGCACCCAGACGGGCGAGCGGCGCGAGGAGACGTGCTTCCTCACCGTCGTCGTGTGGGGTAAGCAGGCGGAGTCGTGCGGGGAATATCTCGACAAGGGTAGTCAGGTCTTCATCGAGGGCCGGTTGCAGACGCGCGACTGGGAGAGCAAGGACGGTCAGAAGCGCACCGCCACCGAGGTGGTGGCCGAGCGCGTTCAATTCATGAGCCGCACCAAGGGCGCCGGCGCTGGCGCGCCGGCGGCGGTCTCGGCGGCGCCCGCGTTCGCCGAGGAAAGCAGCGGCGGCGGCGGCGAGGACGACGTCCCGTTTTGACAGAGGAGGGCTGAGCCATTCCTGTTGCCCAGAAGCCGCTCAAGCGCCGCCGATTCGGCCGGCGGAAGGTTTGCAAGTTCTGCGCGGACAAGGTCGACCTCGTCGACTACAAGGACGTGCGTCGCCTGCGCAGCTTCGTCACCGAGCGCGGCAAGATCATTCCGCGCCGGATCTCGGGCAGCTGCGCGCGGCATCAGCGCCAGCTCACCCACGCCATCAAGCGCGCCCGCACGGTGGCCCTGCTGCCGTACGTGGCGACGGACTAGGACGCCGGGCATGAAGGTCATCCTGCTGGACGATGTGGCCAAGGTCGGGCGCCGGGGCGAGGTGCGCGACGTCTCCGACGGCTACGCACGCAACTTCCTCATCCCCAAAAAGCTGGCGCTCGGGGCCAGCGCCGGGAACCTCAAGAACCTCGAGCACATCAAGAAGCAGCAGGACTCCAAGGCCGACCGCATCAAGGACGACGCCCACGGACTCCAGCGTCAGATCGAGGCGCTGACCTACGAGGAGCGCCGGCAGGCCTCGGAAGAAGGCAAGCTCTTCGGCTCGGTTACCTCGCAGGACATCGCCGATTTCCTCGGCCGCCACGGGGTCAAGATCGAGCGGCGGCGCATCCACCTGGACGAGCCCATCAAGACCCTCGGCGAGACCATGGTGTCGGTCCGCCTGCATACCGACGTCACCGCGCACATCAAGGTCAGCATCGTTCGCGAGTAGCTCGGTCGTACCGCCCCCCGAGCGTCGGCTCGGGGGGCGTCGCGTCTATGCACCGTCTGTCCACTCGCATTCACACGATCTCCACACCCTTGTCCACGGAATGGCCGCCACGCGCGCGCTTTCTCCTTGACGAACCGCCGCGCGCCCCCAAAGATCGAGTCGCATGCTTTCGTCGGACAGCGAAACGCCTCGATGAGCGCACTGGAGCTTCCCTCCCGGATCCCACCGCACAACCTCGACGCCGAGCGGGCCGTGCTCGGCGCCATCCTGCTCGAGGGTCGCGAGGCGCTGCCGCGGGTGGTCGAGGTCCTCCGGCCTCCCGACTTCTACACCGAGGCGCACCGCGCGATCTACTACGCGATGCAGAATCTCTTCGATCGCGGCGAGCCCGTGGACCTGCTCACGCTCCAGGAGGAGCTGCGTCGCACCGACCAGCTCGCGCTGGTCGGCGGCCCCGCCGCCCTGGCCCTGCTGGTCGAGCAGGGCTCGGTGGCCGCCTATCTCACCTCCTACACGGCGATCGTCCGCGACATGGCGGTGCTGCGTGAGCTGATCCAGACCGCCACGCACATCATCGGCCAGGCGTTCGACGCCAAGGAGGACGTGCAGTCGCTGGTCGACGACGCCGAGCGGCGCATCTTCAGCCTGGCCGAGCGGCGGCTCGAGGGCAGCGCCGTCCCCGTCAAGAACATCCTCAACGACACCTTCAAGTACATCGAGCGCCTCTACGAGCGGCAGGAGCACGTCACCGGCGTGCCCACCGGCCTCACCAAGCTCGACGAGCTGACGGCCGGTCTGCAGCCCTCCGACCTCATCCTCATCGCCGGCCGGCCGAGCATGGGCAAGACGGCCTTCGCGCTGTGCATCGCCCAGCACGTCGGCATCAAGCTGCACATGAAGATCCTGATCCTCAGCCTCGAGATGTCCTCGCAGCAGCTCGTGCAGCGCCTGCTCTCGTCCGAGGGGCGCGTCGACTCGCTGTCGGTGCGCACCGGCCGGCTGCAGGCGCAGGACTGGCATCGCCTCACCTCGGCGGCCGGCCGGCTCAGCGAGGCGCCGATCTTCATCGACGACAGCCCGGGCCTGACGGTCCTGGAGGTCCGGGCCAAGGCGCGGCGGATGAAGTCGGAGCACGGCCTCGACCTCATCGTCATCGACTACCTGCAGCTCATGCGCGGCCGCGCCAATCTCGACAACCGCCAGCAGGAGATCTCCGAGATCTCGCGCTCGCTCAAGGCGCTGGCCAAGGAGCTGAACGTGCCGGTGGTCGCGCTCTCGCAGCTCTCCCGCGCGATCGAGACGCGCGGTGACAACACGCCGCGGCTCAGCGATCTCCGGGAGTGCGTGACCGGCAACACGCTCGTGTGTCTGGCCGACGGCCGTCGCCTGGCGATCGCCTCCCTGGTGGGAACGGCACCGGAGGTGCTCGCGATGACGACGGCGGGCACCATCGTGACCGCCAAGAGCGAGCGGGTCTGGCACGTGGGCCGGCGACCCGTCTTCACGATGCGAACCGCGAGCGGCCGTTCGATCCGCGGCACCGAGCGGCACTGCTTCTTTTCCGGGGCGGGCTGGCGAAGGATCGGTGACCTTGCGATCGGCGACCGTCTGGCGCTGGCTCGGCAACTGCCCGAGCCGCTGTTTCCGGAGCCCTGGCCTGACCGACAGGTGGCGCTACTCGGGCAGCTGATCGGTGACGGCAGCTACCTGAGCGGTCAACCTCTCCGCTACACGACCTCCTCCGAGGCCAACAGTGCGATCGTCGCCGAGGCCGCCCGGGAGGAGTTCGGCTGCCAGGTCAAGCGCTACGCCGGACGGCGCAGCCGGCACCAGCTCTTGATCAACGGCAACGGCGACCGCTGGAATCCTCGAGGCGTCGGTGGCTGGCTCCGAAGCCTGGGGATCTTCGGCCAGCGTGGTCACGACAAGCGCATCCCCGAGGCGGCGTTCCAACTTCCCGATCGACAGGTCGCGCTGCTCCTTCGTCACCTGTGGGCCACGGACGGCACGATCGCCCTGCGCCACGGAAACCGCGGCAGCGACGCGGTGTCTTACAGCACGACCAGTCGCGGACTGGCCGCCGACGTAGCGGCGCTACTCCTGCGGCTCGGGATCGTCGCCCGTATCACGACGGCGACCAAAGCCGGCTACCGCCCCTCGTCGGTCGTGGGCGTGTCGGGCACCGCCGACCAGCGCCGTTTTCTCGATGTGGTGGGCGCCTTCGGGCCGCGCGAGCCCCAAGCCGACCGGTTGGAATGTCGGCTGGCCGGGCGGCGGGGGAACACCAACGTCGATACCGTGCCCATCGAGTTCTTCGAGCGGGTGAAGTCCCTCATGCGCACACGCGGTATCACGCAGCGGCGCATGGCGTCGCTGCGCGGAACCTCGTATGGCGGCGCTGCGCACTTCAAGTTCGCGCCCTCCCGAACCTTGCTCGGAGAATACGCCGAGATCCTGGCTGACGACGGGCTGCGGTCGGCGGCGGCGAGCGATCTGTTCTGGGATCGGATCGTCGCCATCGAGCCGGCTGGTGAAGATGACGTCTTCGATCTGACGGTGCCGGGACCAGCGTCCTGGCTGGCGGACGGTATCGTGAGTCACAACAGCGGTGCCCTCGAGCAGGACGCCGACGTCATCATGTTCCTGCACCGGCCGTCGTTCTACAGCAAGGACGCAATGGACGAGGAGACGCGCAAGACGGCCGAGGTGCACATCGGCAAGCAGCGTAACGGTCCGACCGGCAAGATCGAGGTCTCGTTCCTGTCCCAGTACGCGCGCTTCGAGAACCTGGCCGGAGGCGATCGGCAGCACGAGCCGTTCTGAGCGGGCGATCCGGCCACCGCCCACCGCGGTGGCCGAGCCCGAGAGAGTGGGCGCCACCCGACCCCCCGGGCGTATCATTGGCCGGTGCTGGTGCATCGTCTGAAGCGGTTCCTGGTCGGCACGCCGCTGCCGACGGCGCAGGCCCGTCACGAGCGGCTCGGCAAGTCCACCGCGCTGGCCGTCTTCGCCTCCGACGCCCTGTCCTCCGTGGCCTACGCGTCCGAGGAAATCCTGCTGGTGCTGATCGTGGCCGGCACCGCCGCCCTCAGCTACTCGCTGCCGATCGCCTGCGCCATCGCCGTCCTCATCGCCGTCGTGGTCAGCTCGTACCGGCAGACCATCCACGCCTATCCCCAGGGTGGTGGTGCCTACATCGTGAGCAAGGACAACCTCGGCACGGTGCCGGGACTGGTCGCGGCCGCCGCCCTCATGATCGACTACGTCCTCACGGTGGCGGTCAGCGTGGCCGCCGGCATCGCCGCCCTCACCTCGGCCATGCCGGCCCTCTACCATTACCGGATCGGGCTGTGCGTACTGGGCGTGGCCGCCATCGCGATCGCGAACCTGCGAGGCATCCGCGAGTCGGGCAAGATCTTCGCGGCCCCCACCTATCTGTTCATCGTCAGCATCTTCGCGCTCGTGATCTATGGGAGCCTGGGCGCGATCTTCAACTTCATCGGGGAGGCGCCGTTCCCGCCGCACCCGCCCGGCCTGGAGGGGATCGGCCTCTTCCTGTTCCTGAAGGCCTTCGCGGCCGGGTGCGCCGCGCTCACGGGGGTCGAGGCGGTCTCGGACGGCGTGCCGGCCTTCCGGCCGCCCGAGGCCCACAACGCGCGGGTCGTGCTGACCTGGCTCGGCGTCGTGCTCATCTCGCTCTTCATGGGCATCACCTACCTGGCTCTCGACTTCGGCATCCGGCCCCGTCCCGACGAGACGGTGGTGTCGCAGCTGGCCCGGCACGTGCTCGGCACCGGGGTCGCGTACTACGAGATCCAGCTCGTCACGATGCTCATCCTGCTGCTGGCGGCCAACACCTCGTTCGCCGACTTCCCCCGGCTGGCCTTCTTCCTGGCCCGCGACCGCTTCATTCCGCGGCAGTTCGGCACCCAGGGCGACCGGCTGGTCTTCTCCAACGGCATCGTCATCCTGGGAGGGCTGGCCGCGCTGCTGCTGGTCATCTTTGGCGGCGACACCCACGCCCTCATCCCGCTCTACGCGGTCGGCGTCTTCATCTCGTTCACCCTGTCGCAGTCGAGCATGGTGCGGCGCTGGCTGCGCCTGCGCAGCGAAGGGTGGTGGTGGCGCGCCGTCCTCAACGGGGGCGGCGCCACCGTGACCGGCCTCGTCATGGTCACGATCGCGGTGACGAAGTTCTCGCACGGCGCCTGGATCGTCCTGCTGCTGATCCCCACGCTGGTCATGCTGTTCCTGGCCATTCATCGCCACTACGACGACGTGGCGGCCCAGCTCTCGCTGGAGGATTTCGCGCCGCCGCCGCCGATGACCAACACCGTGCTGGTCCTGGTGGGCGATCTGCACAAGGGCGTCGTGCGCGCCGTGCAGTACGCCCAGACGCTGTCGCCCAGCGCCAAGGCCGTCTACGTCGAGACCGACCCCGAGCGGACGCGGCGGCTGGAGGAGCGCTGGGGCAAGTGGGGGCTGGGCGCGCCCCTGGTCGTGCTGAACTCGCCGTACCGGTCGGTGCTGGGGCCGCTGACGGACTACATCGAGCAGCTGCAGCGCCAGGGTGGTGACACCATGGTCGTCACCATCGTGCTGCCGGAGTTCATCCCGGCTCGCTGGTGGCAGCAGATCCTGCACAACCAGACGGCCCTGCTCATCAAGGGCCAGCTGCTGTTTCGCCGCAACGTCGTCGTCACCGACGTGCCCCACCACCTCCGGCGCTGACGCGCCGCTCTGGTACACTGGCCGTCGCGTGACGCCCCGATGAACCTGACGCTTGCCTGCGACGGCCCGCTCGACGTTCCTGCCACGCTCGCGCGCTACCAGATCTGGGGCGAGGACCCCGCCAACCGCGTGGACGGCGACGTCTTCCGCCGCGTGCTGCGCGTCGGCGACGCGCTCCTGCCGTACGAGGTGCGCTGGACCGGGCCAGTCGACGACGTCCGCCTGCGCGTGGACGTTCCCGGCGCGAGGGGCCCGGGCGTGGCGGCGGCCGTCGCCGCCGAGGTCCGCCGCGTCTTCGGATTCGACTTCGACCTGCCGGGGTTCTACCGGATAGCCAAGGCCGATCCCGCGCTGGCCCCGCTGGTCGCGCCCCTCTACGGCATGCGCCCCACGCTGGCTCCGACGCCGCTGGAGATGCTGGTGGGCTCGATCACCGCCCAGCAGGTGAATCTCTCGTTCGCCTTTGCGTGCCGGGCCCGTCTCGTGCGCCGCTACGGCACGCCGGTACCGGCGGGCGGGGGGCAGGTGTGGGCCTTCCCCGACGCCCCCGCGCTGGCCCGGGCCAGCGTGCGCACGCTGCGCGCGCTGAAGTACTCCACCCGCAAGGGCGAGTACATCCGTGACCTCGCCCGTGAGGTCGTGGCCGGTCGCCTCGACCTCGACGGGCTCAGCGCGTGCGCCAACGCCGACGTGATCACACGGCTCACGGCGCTGCGCGGCCTGGGCCGCTGGACCGCCGACTGGTTCCTGGCCCGCTGCTGCGGGCGCGGCGACGTCTGTCCGGCCGGTGACCTGGCCGTGCGCAAGGCCTTCGACCACTACTACGGCCGCGGCCGCACGCTGAGCGAGCCGGCGATCCGCCGGCGTGCCCGCGCGTGGGGGCCCTATCAGAATCTGGCCGTCCACTACCTGCTGGCCGGCATGCGGCTGGGCGGCCGCCGTGTGGGTGGCGATTCGTGAACAAGAAGCTCTCGATCCCGATCCTTGGCCAGGGCGATCCCAACCGCCCCAAGGACGTGCACCTGGTCGGACGCTACGCGCTCGGCGTCGACTGGGCGGACGGTCACGGCTCGATCTATCCGTTCGAGCACCTGCGAGCGGCCTGCCCCTGCGGTGCCTGCGGCGACGTGAGCGCGGTGGCGACACCGGCGACCTGGCCCAAGGACATCAAGAAGCTCGACGGCGCGCTGCGCATCGGCTGGGCCGACGGTCACGAGAGCGTGCTGCCGTACGCGGAGCTGCGGGCCGGCTGTCGCTGCGCGGGCTGCACCGGCGGCCACTGATGAACGAGCCGCGCCGGCGCCTGATCGTCGCGGGCGTCATGCTGTCGATCTTCCTGGCCGCGATGGAATCCACGGTGGTCGCCACCGCCATGCCCCGCGTGGTCGCCAGCCTCGGCGGCATCGAGATCTATTCGTGGGTCTTCTCGGGATTCCTCCTCACGTCCACGGTGACGATGCCGGTGTGGGGGCGGCTGTCCGACCTGTTCGGCCGCCGCCGCGTCTTCCTGGGTGGCCTCGCGCTCTTCCTCACCGGCTCGGCGCTCTCCGGCCTCGCCCAGGACATGGTCCAGCTCATCGCCTTCCGCATGCTGCAGGGCCTGGGCGCCGGCTCGCTCATGACGATCGGCATGACGATCATCGGCGAGCTGTTTGCCCTCGAGCGGCGGGCCAAGATGCAGGGCTACATCTCGGGCGTGTGGGGCGTGGCCTCGCTGGCCGGGCCCCTCGTCGGAGGGCTGCTCACGGACCACGCGTCGTGGCGCTGGGTCTTCTACATCAACCTGCCGTTCGGCGCCGTGGCCATGGCCCTGATCAGCGCCGGCCTGACCGACCAGCCGCGCAACGGCCGGCGCCCGGTGATCGACTACACGGGGCTGGCGCTCTTCACCGCCGGCGTGACGGGCCTGCTCGTCGGCGTGCTCGAGGCCGGGCGGGTGGCCCGCTGGGGCGGCGTCGACGTCGTGGGGCCGTTGGTCCTCGCGGCCGTCGCGCTGGCGGCGTTCGTCGCCGTCGAGCGGCGCGCGGTCGAGCCGATCGTGCCGCTGCGCCTGTTCGGCGTGCGCATGGTGCTGGCGGCGGCGGTGACCGGCTTCCTGGCCGGCATGGCGATGTTCGGCGCGATCTCCTTCGTGCCCCTCTTCCTGCAGGCGGTGAGCGGGATGTCGGCGACCGGGGCCGGCGTGGTGCTCATCCCGTTCGTGCTGGGCTGGGTCGCGATGTCGATCACCGGCGCTCGCCTGGTCCTCCGCATCGGCTACCGCATCGTGGTGGCGACCGGGATGGTCTGCCTGACGCTGGCCTTCCTGCTGCTGAGCCGCTGGTCGGCCTCGCTCACCCAGGGGGTCGCCATGCGGGACGCCCTGCTCGGCGGCGTCGGCATGGGCCTCACGATGGTGCCCATGCTCATCGCCGTGCAGAGCGCGGTGGCGCGCCCGGATCTCGGCTCGGCGACGTCGATGATCCAGTTCTTCCGGACGCTCGGCGGCGCCATCGGGCTGTCGATCATGGGCACGGTGATGGCGTGGCGGCTGAGCACGGGTCTCAGCCAGGCCGAGGCGCTGCACGGCGTGTTCGTCACCGGCCTGCTGATCTGCCTGATCGCCGTCCTGTCGGCCGGGCTGATCCCGGCCGGCCGGGCCCAGGATCTGGCCCGCGCGGAGGCGCGCGGGGAGCCCACGCGCGTGGGAGGATAGAGCCATGGCCGGTGACCTGCCGTTCCTGGAGCGCCTGGCCCAGCTGCCCGCCGTCCCCGTCGGGAACGCGGTGTCGCTGATCGACGAGCTGCACGAGCCCGCGACGGATCCGGTCATCGGGCCCTTGTTCGGCACCGACGACGAGGGCAACGCCGTCGTCAACCCGCTGGTGCCGGCGGTCCTCGAGCACATGCAGCAGAAGGCCGACTCCACCTGCTACGCGGCCCTGCTGGAGGGGCTGACGGGCATCTGGAACGTGGCGGTGCGGGCCGCGGTCGTGCGCCGGCTGCGGGCCAGCGGCCTGCCCTCCGACGACCTGTTGCTGCGTCTGCAGAAGCTGTCGCCCACGCTGGGCTTCGCCGTCGGCAATCGAGAAGGGGCGCGGGAGTGGCTGGGCGATCCCTTCACCCAGGATGCGTTGCTGGTGCAGCAGTGCGTGGTGCGGGTGCTCTTCGCCATGCGCGCGATGGCGGAGGCGCGCGGCACCGAGCTGGTCTCGCCTTCGTAACCGGGCTGAACCCGAGAGGAGCACGACGAGCATGGCCGACATCCCCCAGGCCTACCGGGACCTGTTCGACAAGAAGTCGTTCGCCCACATCGCCACGGTTGGCACCGACGGCACGCCGCAGGTGACGCCGGTGTGGATCGACTACGACGGCACGCACATCCGATTCAACACGGCCCGTGGCCGCGTGAAGACGCGGAATCTCGAGCGCAATCCCCGGGTGGCGCTGTCGGTGCAGGATCCCGACAACCCGTACCGCTACGTCCAGGTCCAGGGGCGGGTGACCGAGATGACCGAGCGCGGCGCCGACGCGCACATCGACGCGCTGGCCAAGAAGTACACCGGGCAGGATCGGTACGCTCACCGCAAGCCGGGCGAAGTGCGGGTGACGGTCCTGGTCACGCCCGACAAGATCCAGAGCATGGGGTGATGCGGGGCCGGTGATCCAGCTCGACGACATCTCGAAAGGCTTCGGCGGTCAGCCCCTCTTCCGCGACGTCACCTGGCGCATGGCCGAGCGCGAGCGCATCGGCCTCGTCGGACCCAACGGCGCCGGCAAGACCACCCTCTGCCGGATCCTGGCGGGCCAGGAGGAGCCGGACACCGGGCAGGTGAGCCGGCCGCGCGGCGTCACCGTCGGCTATCTCCCGCAGGAGGTCGGCGGCGGCGGCGCCGGCTCCGTCCTGGCGGAGGCGCTCGGCGGCTTCGAGGCGGTGTGGGCGCTCGAACGCGAGATGGAGGACGTCGCGCACGAGCTGGAGACGTCCCATGCCGAGGCGCTGACCGAGCGGTACGGCGAGCTGCAGCACCGCTTCGAAGCGCTCGGGGGCTATCGCCTGGAGACCGAGGCTCGCGCGATCCTGAGCGGCCTGGGCTTCCGGTCCGGCGATCTGGCCCGGCCGCTCGCCGAGTTCTCCGGCGGCTGGCGCATGCGGGCCGCGCTGGCCCGGCTGCTCCTGCTGGCGCCCTCGCTGCTGCTCCTCGACGAGCCGACCAACCACCTCGATCTCGCCTCGCTGGCCTGGCTGGAGGATTTCCTGGCCGGCTACGGGGGCACGGTGGTGGTCGTCTCCCACGACCGCTACTTCCTCAACCGCATGGTCACGTCGATCGCCGACCTCACGCCCGAGGGGCTGGTCGTGTACCCGGGTGACTACGACGATTTCCTCGTCGAGCGCGAAGCCCGCCGTGAGCTGCTGGAGGCGCGCGCCCGCAACCAGGCCAAGCGCATCGCCGAGGTCGAGCGCTTCATCGAGCGCTTCCGCTACAAGGCGTCGAAGGCGCGGCAGGTGCAGAGTCGCGTCAAGATGCTGGACCGCGTGGACCGGATCGAGCTGCCGGGCGCCCGCCGCCAGGTCCACTTCGCGTTCCCGGAGCCGCCGCGCACCGGGCGCCGGGTGGCCACGCTGGCCGGCATCCACAAGGCCTACGGCGACAACGTCGTCTACGCCGGCATCGACGTGGCCGTGGAGCGCGGCGAGCGGCTGGCGCTGGTCGGCGAGAACGGTGCCGGCAAGTCGACCCTGCTCAAGGTCCTCGCCGGCGTGTTGCCGTTCGACCAGGGCGAGCGCCTGCTCGGGGCCCACGTGGCGGTCCACTACTACGCCCAGCACCAGCTCGACGCGCTCGATCCCGCGCGCACGGTGCTGGAGGAGCTGGAGGCGGTGGCGCCGGAGTCGACGCACACGCGGCTGCGCACCATCCTCGGCGCGTTCCTGTTCTCGGGCGACAGCGTCGAGAAGAAGGTGGCGGTGCTCTCGGGCGGCGAGAAAGCCCGCCTGGCGCTGGCCCGGATGCTGGTCCGGCCCGCCGCGCTCCTGTGCCTGGACGAGCCCACGAACCATCTCGACCTCGCCTCTCGCGAGGTGCTCGAATCGGCGCTGGCCGAGTTTCCCGGCACGATCGTGTTCATCTCCCACGATCGGTACTTCATCAACCGCATCGCGACGATCGTCGTCGAGGTCGCGGGCGGCGTGCTGGCCCGCTATCCCGGGTCGTACGACGACTACCTCGACGCGAAGGCGCGCGGGCTGGACGCCGGGGCCCGGCCGTCGGGACCGGCGTCAGGGTCACGGGACGTCGCTCGTGGCGTCCGCGCGCGCGACCGAGCCGCGGATGATGTCGACGGAGCCGCGGGCGGCGGAGGCGAGCAGGCCGGCGGTGAGGCTGGTCAAGAAGAAGCCGAGCGCCGAGGTGAAGGATCTGCGGCGCCGGGTGGAGGACGTGGAGCGGAAGATCAATGGGCTGGAGGCGCGGATCAAGGAGATCGGCGCGGCCCTCAGCAATCCGCGGCTCTACCTCGATGGCGATCGGGTCCGCGCGGTCTCCGTGGAGCGCAAGGCGGCGGAGGAGGAGATGGCTGGACTCCTGCGCGAGTGGGAGGACCTGTCGACCGCGCTGGCCGCGCATGAGTGAGTTCGACGCGCCGGTCGATCCCGACGAGCTCAAGCGCCAGCGTCACCGCGCGCGCGCGCTGCGCGAAAGCCCGTGGTGGAAGCGTCGGATCTCGACGGGGATCTGCTACTACTGCCGCCGCCCGGTGGGCCGGCTCGCGCTGACGATGGACCACATCGTGCCGCTCGGCCGAGGCGGGACCTCGATCCGCGGCAACGTGGTGCCCGCCTGCAAGGACTGCAACTCGCGCAAGAAGGGCATGCTGCCCGTCGAGTGGCGCGAGTACGTCGACGCGCTCGGCGCGCGCGACGACGAGCGCTAGGAGTACGGCGCGGCCGGCCACAGCGGTCCCGGCTCGAGCCCGGGCGCCGTCGGTGGCGCGCCCGCGTCGACGGCCTCCGGGTCCATCCGGGTCGCCGCCACGTCATCGGCGACGCTCCGCATCGCCCCGAGCGTGAGCGCCGGGGCCAGGCTGATCGCGATCGCCAGCCCATCCCCGTGTTCATCCGCCCGGCCCAGCAACGTCCGCATCGCTCCTCGACGACGCTCGGGCGCGTTCCGTGGAGGTCGCGGCCGTGGTGTATCCCGTTGAGGTGACTGAAAGATTGGACGTTGACGCTTCGCGCGGTGCCCCGTTGAATGGCGTCGCTCGATGCGAGCATGCTGTGCACCGTGGAGAAACGGAGGCGTTCCATGTGGTATCTCGTGCCCCTCGTCGTGCTGTTCGCCGCGGCCGCGTCGCCGTCGGCGCCACCCGCCGTCGCCGGTATCGCCCTCACGGAGGCGATGCCCGCGACGGCCACCGTCGATGTCAAGATCAACATCAACACGGCCGACGTCAAGGAGCTCATGAAGCTGGCGGGCGTCGGCCGCGGTCTCGCCGAGAAGATCGTCCAGTATCGCGACGCGCACGGACCGTTCAGGAAGGTCGCTGATCTGCGCAAGGTGGAGGGCGTCGCCGATGGGCTGCTGGAGAAGAACCGCACGCGCATCGTCGTGAAGTGACGCTGCGCGGCACTTTTCCTTTGCCGCGCTCGAAACCTGATAGTAGGATGAGCGAAAGTCGGCCGGAGCGCTAACAACGCTCCACCAACGTCCCCATCGGCAATTCCGTCGATGGCTGACGTGGCCGAGCCCCGGGCCGGGAGTCGGCATCTGGTTCTGGGTTAGCGGAATCTGGGCCCGCGTGGCGCCCTTGCCGAGAATAGGAGGTGATCCAGCCGATGTGTAGCCCTACGGTGTTCTGTGAGGTGGTCGCCTCCTAGGCAGGGTCCACGCTAGCTTCAGGTGGCCAGCCTGGGAGTCCAGGCACCACCGGCCCCGACGATCCCGCCTCACCAGCGGGGCGGCGCGACGGCGAGTGAAGGCTTCACGCGCCGCAGCTATCGTCGGGGTCTTTTTTTGTCTCGAGGCGGTACCAGCACAATGGAGAGGCCCGGACCCGAGAAGCGGGCCCGGGCGGAAGCGACAGGGGTGGCTTAGCTGACCTTCCTGACGTTGGCTGCCTGAAGACCCTTCGGGCCGCGGGTCACCTCGAACTCGACCTTGTCACCTTCGGCCAGAGACTTGAAGCCCTGGGCCTGGATGGCGCTGTAGTGGACGAATACGTCCTCCCCGCCCTCCTGCGTGATGAATCCATATCCCTTCGCGTCGTTGAACCACTTCACCTGTCCCTGTGCCATCCTGCGACCTCTCTCTTCGGGGGTCTTCAGCCCCTGTGTGCTCCCGCCGGAATGGCGGGGTTACCTGCCTGAATTGGCAGGCAAACCGGTACTGCGCACAAATAAAAACGCCGCGGGACGGATTGTCCTCGCGGCGTGTAGCTCGCTCTTTTCCTTCACTCGTTCCGACTCCCTGGTACCAAAAAACAGCGGAAAGAATTACATGCCGACGAAGTCAAGTCAATCCATTTCTACCGTGCGCGTGACCGGCCGCGAGCCGTTCCGGGTGCCCAGCCAGCCCGGGACGGCGACCGAGAATCGCCCGGCGGTCCCGCCCGCGACGACGATGTGGATGTCCTCCGCGGACGGGAACTTGGGGATCATGGCCTCGGCGGCGGGCGGTGACTTCGCGAACCGGAGGTTGGTGCCCTCGCCGTGCGCCGCGTCGGGCAGCAGCGTGCGGTAGGGCACGCGGATGCGCTCGTAGAGCTGGCGGGCCAGATCCTCGCGGGACCAGCCGTCATCGGCGAAGGTCCGGGCGTGCTCGGGGCCAACCACCAGCATCGTGTGCGAGTACAGCGGGAAGTGCTTGCTGTTCCACAGCCCCGCCATCGACCAGCCGAGCGAGCCCGTGAGAGCGGCGGCCGTCCGGCTGGCGTGATCGGAGATCCCGTGGGGCGCGTCGCCGGCGAACAGCGTGACCGCGCTGGTCTCCCGATCCAGCCCGCGCGAGGCATGATAGGGCGGCCACGGGCTCGCCTCCTCGTGCTCGCCGATGCAGTAGGTATAGCGGCCTGGATGGCCGAAGGTCGACATCGAGA
Source organism: Methylomirabilia bacterium (assembly GCA_041499965.1). Lineage (GTDB taxonomy): Bacteria > Methylomirabilota > Methylomirabilia > Rokubacteriales > CSP1-6 > AR5. The sequence continues at coordinate 28,502 of JBGQLG010000009.1, read as the reverse complement.
TCTCGCCGGGGCGCACGCCGCCGATGTTGATCATCAGCAGGCGGAGCGCGCGCCCGATGGTGGCGTTCGCACGGAAACCGGGACCGAAGACGCCGAACGAGACGTTCAGGCCGATGCGCGCGCGGATCGGTCCGTTGACGACGATGAGCGGCGCCGAGAAGTGGGTCGAGGTCGACACCCCGTGCAAGTTGAACGCGGGATCGCACGCGCACTCCGCCGCGGCCAGCACCACCGGCAGGTACTCGGGACGGCAGCCGGCCATGACCGCGTTCACCGCCGTCTTCTCGACCGTGAGCCGGCCGTAGTTCGGCGGCATCTCGCCGAGCAGCTCGCTCCGGTCTCGGCGCGTCGCCCCGAGCATCCGCTCCACGCGCTCGCGCGTTGGCGGCACCACCGGCAACCCGTCGGTCACGCCGCGCTCGAACCACGCCTCGAACTCGTCGTCGATCATGAGCGCGGGCGTGATGCTATACCGGGCCCCCGGCGTTCGCCATCGCTGCGCGTGGATCCGCCAGGCCGGCTGGTCCACCCCTTCCGGTGACACCTGACGTCACTCCGGGTGCCAACCTGGGACGGCCACCCGGCAAGGTTTTCCGCTCGGGGGCCGGAGCGCTGAAGGGACTACTCGCCGGGGCTCATCCGGACGGGGAGTCCGAGCCGGTGCCAGTTCGTCGCTCGACGGGCTACCACCCAAGCCTCTGAAAAACTTTTCCTTTTCGGAACCGGCCACTTCGGCGATGGTAAACCTCAGAGCCGGGACACAGTCGCCTAAACGCCTGGAATATCGGCGTTTTCGTTTGCGAGTGGCACGGACTGTGCTAGTGTACGAAGACCCGCGCGAGGCTCACGCGAGGGTCGCAAACTCGAACCACCGACGGATGGAGCGGCGATGTTCTACAACCTGCTGGCCGGAATGTTCTCCAACGATCTTGCCGTCGACCTTGGCACTGCCAACACGCTCGTGTACGTGCGCGGCGAGGGCATCGTGCTCAACGAGCCCTCGATCGTGGCCATCCACCAGGCCGATCACTCGGTGCTGGCGGTCGGGCACGAGGCCAAGGCCATGCTCGGCCGAACGCCGGGCAACATCGTCGCCATCCGCCCGTTGAAGGACGGCGTCATCGCCGACTTCGACGTCACGGAGAAGATGCTCCACTACTTCATCTCGAAGGTCCATCGGCGCCGCACGCTGGTCCGGCCGCGCATCGTCGTGGGCGTGCCGTCGGGCATCACCCAGGTCGAGAAGCGGGCCGTGCGCGACTCGGCCATGCAGGCCGGGGCCCGCGAGGTGTACCTCATCGAGGAACCGATGGCGGCGGCCATCGGCGCCGGGCTGCCGATCCAGGAGCCCGGGGGGAACATGATCGTCGACATCGGCGGTGGCACCACCGAGGTGGCGGTCATCTCGCTGTCCGGCATCGTGTACTCCAAGTCGGTCCGCATCGCCGGCGACGAGATGGACGAGGCGATCGTGCAGTACATCAAGAAGCACTACAACCTGCTGGTCGGTGAGCGGCGCGCCGAGGAGATCAAGATGGCGCTCGGCTCGGCCTATCCGATGGGCGGGGACCGGCGGACGATGGAAGTCAAGGGCCGCGACTTGATCGACGGGATTCCCAAGACCATCGTGATCACCGACGAGGAGATCCGCGAGGCGCTCCGGGAGCCCGTGATGACGATCGTGGAGACCGTCCGCACGTGCCTGGAGCGGACCCCGCCGGAGCTCGCCGCCGACATCGTGGACAAGGGGATCGTGTTGACCGGGGGCGGCGCCCTGCTCCGCGGTCTCGATCATCTGCTGCGACAGGAAACGAACTTGCCGGTGACGCAGGGTGAGGACCCACTCTCCTGCGTCGCGCTCGGAACCGGCAAGGTGCTGGACGAGCTCGATCTCCTCAAGAAGGTGGCCATCCCGGCCTGACCCGGACGTTCGGGGGTCGAAGGTGAAGATCCGCGCGATCGTGCTGCTCGGCACTGTCGCCGCGGTCTGCCTGGTGCTCCTGACTCTGCAGATGCGCGGGAACATCGCCGGTGCCTCCGACGTCCTCGCCGTCGTCACCACGCCGATCCAGAGCGTCCTGGCCCGCGTCAACCGCGCCACCGTCGGCGTGTGGTCGACCTATCGCGAGTGGAAGAACGTCCGGGCCGAGAACCGCCGCCTGCGCGAGGAGGCGCAGCGGCTGCGTGTCGAGGCCCTGCGGGTGACCGAAACGGTCGAGGAGAACCAGCGCCTGCGCCGGCTCCTCGCGCTCAAGGAGGCCATGCCGCTGGCCACGCTGTCCGGCGAGGTCATCGCGCGCGAATGGGGGGGCTGGGTGCGGTCACTCACGGTCAATCGCGGGCGCGCCGATCACGTGTCCCGCCTGACCGCCGTCATCGGGCCCGACGGGCTCATCGGCCGCGTCGTCGACGTGCGTCCCGGCGCGTCCATCGTGCAGGTCCTCACCGATCCGGCGTCGACGGTGGGGGCGCTCGTCGTGCGCACGCGCACCCAGGGCATCGTGGAGGGCGAGCCGCGGGGCACCCTGCGTCTCAAGTACATGGCGCGTGACGGCAGCGGGATCCAGGTCGGCGACCTCGTCGTTACCTCCGGCGCCGGCGGACTGTTCCCCCGCGGCATTCCGGTGGGACGGGTGCGGGCGATCGACGATCGTGGGTCCGCGCTGTTCCACTACGCCCAGCTGACGCCCGCCGTGGAGTTCGCGCGGATCGACGAGGTGCTGTTGATCGTCGGCGAGGGCACCAACGACGTGGCCGCGCTCTTCCCGAGCCCCAGCGACTGATGCGTACGTTCGTGGCCGTGGCGATCTTCGGTGGCGGCATCGCCCACGCGACCCTGGGTCCGGCCCTGCGCATCGCCGACGTGGCGCCCGACATCCCACTCATCATGGTCGTGCTGCTGGCCCTGCGCCGCGGCCCGGAGTTCGGCTGCGGGGCCGGCTTCGTGGCGGGTCTCCTGCAGGACGCCGCCTCCGGCGGGCTGCTCGGGGTGCAGGCGCTCACCAAGGCGCTTATCGGCTTCGTCATCGGCGCAGTCGGGGCCCGCCTGCGGGTCAGTCAGCCGCTCGTGCAGGTGCCGGGACTCGTGCTGCTCACAATCGCCGAGGGGCTCGCCCGGTTCACGCTGCTCAAGCTGTTCCGCTTCCCGGCGCCGTTCGGCGAGCTGATGACCTACGTCGTCCTGCCGCAGGCGCTCTACAACGGGTTCCTGGGCGCCGCCCTCGTGCTCGCGCTGGCCTGGGCCGAGTCCACCCGGGCTCGCACGTCGTGAGCGGACGCCTCGGCTACCTCGGCACGGGGATGCCGGGCCGGCCGGATCCCGGCCGCCGCCGGGTCATCGCCATGGCCGGTATCGCGATCACCGCCTTGCTGCTGATCGTCTGCCAGCTCTGGTATCTGCAGGTGCTCGAGGGCGGCCGTTTCCAGGAGGCCTCCGAGAAGAACCGCATTCGGGTCAGGCCGATCGCCGCGCCCCGCGGCATCCTGTTCGATCGCAAGGGGTTGCCCCTCGTCGACAACCGGCCGGCCTTCACCCTCTCGCTCATCCCCCGCGAGCTCGAGCGCGATCCGGTCAAGCGTGACGCCACGCTGGGCCGCCTGGCCGCCCTGCTGCAGATCCCGTTCGCCGAGCTGCAGGACGCCGTGACCAAGGTCTCGCCCGAGTCGATCCTGCCGGTGCGCGTACGGCGGGGGCTCAGCATGGACGAGGTCGCCCGGGTCGAGGAGTGGAAGCTGGAGCTGCCGGGCGTCATCGTCGAGGTCGAGCCCCAGCGGGCCTACCCCAACAGCCGATTCGCCGCCCACCTGCTCGGCTACGTGCGGGAGGCGAGCGACGACCAGCTCAAGCAGGGCCGCTACCGCCGGGGCGACATGGTCGGCCAGAGCGGGCTGGAGCGGCTGCTCGACGAGTTCCTGCGCGGCACCGATGGCGGCGAGCGCATCGAGGTCGACGCGATGGGCCGCCAGATGCGGATGATCCAGTCCACCGAGCCGCACCCCGGCGCCCAGGTCGTGACCACGATCGACCGCCGCGTCCAGGAGGCGGCCGAGCGGGCGATGGAAGGCCACGCCGGCGCCGTCGTCGTGATGGATCCGCGCAACGGCGATGTGCTGGCCATGGTGTCCACGCCGGCGTTCGAGATCGATCGCTTCACGGGCACCATCGATCGCAACGCCTGGCTGCGGGTGATCCAGGACCCCGACCATCCGCTGCTCAACCGCACCATCCAGACGCAGTACGCGCCGGGCTCGGTGTTCAAGATCGTGGTGGCGGCGGCCGGGCTGCAGGAAGGCACGCTGGTGCCGACGGATCACACGAACTGCACGGGCGATTTCCACCTCGGCGAGTGGACCTTCAAGGACTGGAAGGAGGGCGGTCACGGTAACGTCGACCTGCTCGGCGCCATTCGCCAGTCGTGCAACGTCTTCTTCTACGAGAAGGGCCTGAAGATCGGCGGGGCCGCCATCGCCAAGTATGCCTCCGCCTTCGGACTGGGCGCGCCGACCCAGATCGACCTGCCGGGCGAGAAGATCGGGCTCATCCCCCAGCCCCAGTTGCGGCGCGACCGGCGGGTCGGCGGCGGCTGGCACGCCGGCGAGACCGTGAACATGTCGATCGGGCAGGGCGCGGTGCTGGTGACCCCGATGCAGGTCGCGCGCTTCATGAGCGCGGTCGCCAACGGCGGCGTGCTGTGGAAGCCGCGGCTCGTGCAGCGCATCGAGCGCCCCGACAAGGGCGTGCTGTGGAGCGACGGCGGCAGTGTCACCGGCCACGTCGAGCTGTCCCCGATGGTGTGGGCGTTCCTGCGCCAGTCGCTGTGGTCGGTCGTCAACGAGGGCGGCACCGGCGCCGCCGCCCGCATCGCCGGGCTCGACGTCGCCGGCAAGACGGGCACCGCCCAGATGGTCGCGAAGTCCAGGGCCGACAAGGGGCAGGACCACGCCTGGTTCGCCTCGTTCGCGCCGGTCGGCGATCCCGAGGCGGTCGTCATCGTGCTCGTCGAGCGCGGCGGCAAGGGCGGGCAGGTCGCGGCCCCCATCGCCCGCAAGGTCCTCAACGCCATCTTCATGGAGAAGGTCGCGAGCGTCGACCTCGGTGGATAGCTGATGGTCGGCATCGACCGGCGCCTGCTCCAGAACGTCGACTGGCCCCTGCTCGGCGCCACCGTGGGCCTCGTCATCCTGAGCTCCTCCACCCTGGCCTCGCTGCACGTCGGCCGGGCCGGTGGCGGGGTCGCCGTCCGGCAGATCGCCTGGTTCGGGGTGGGCATCATCGCGCTCGTGATCATGGCCAGCCTGGACTACCGACGGCTCGTGCGCGCCGCCCCGCTGCTCTACGTGCTCGGGCTGGGCGCGCTGGTGGCGGTCTTCCTGGTCGGCCGTACCGTGTCGGGCGCGCGGCGCTGGCTGTTCGTGGGCCCGGTGTCGGTACAGCCGTCGGAGCTGTTCAAGCTCTGCTTCGTGCTCATGGCCGTCTGGCTGCTGACGTCGCGCTGGGCCCAGCCGGTCGGCAAGACCGTGCTGGTGATGGCGGCCCCGCTGGCCGTGGTGCCGGCGGCGCTCATCCTCAAGCAACCCGACCTCGGCACCGCGCTCCTGTTGTTCCCCGTGCTGATCGCCCTGCTGGTCGCCGCCGGGATGCGGATGCGACTCCTGGGAGGGCTTGCCCTCGCCGGCGTCGCGGCCGCTCCCCTGGCCTGGCTCGCCCTGAAGGACTATCAACGGGAAAGGATCCTCGTCTTCCTGGACCCGTTTCGCGATCCCCTCGGGAGCGCGTACAACGTGATCCAGGCCAAGATCGCCATCGGCTCGGGACAGCTCCTGGGCAAGGGCGTGGCCGGCGCGACGCAGAGCCGGCTGGCCTTTCTTCCGGAGCGTCACACGGATTTCATCTTCGCCGTATTCGCCGAGACGTGGGGGTTCGTCGGCTGTCTCGTGTTGCTCACCTGCTACGCGCTGCTCCTGCTCCGCGGATTCGACATCGCGGCCTCGACGCGCGAGCCGGTGGGCCGGCTGGTCGCCCTGGGCGTCACCGCGCTGGTGGCCACCCAGGTGCTCGTGAACGTGGGGATGGTGACCGGGCTGATTCCGGTCGTCGGCATCCCGCTGCCCTTCATGAGCTACGGCGGCTCGTCGATGGTCGTCTCCATGATGGCCCTCGGACTCCTCCTCTCGGTCCGGATGCGGCAGTTCCAATGAGACACCGGGCGCGCGCTCGAGTGTCGGAGGGATACTGCCGTGAGCAAGCGCATCGTCGTCAACGTCGGTCTGCTCGAAACCCGCGTCGCCGTCCAGGAAGGTAACCTCCTCACCGAGCTCTACCTCGAGCGTCACCGGCACCGCTCGATCGTGGGCAGCGTCTACAAGGGCACGGTGACGAACGTCCTGCCGGGTATGCAGGCCGCCTTCGTCGACATCGGCCTCACCAAGGACGCGTTCCTCTACGCGGGCGACTACACGGCCAACCTCGCCGACGTGGGGCGGCCGATGCTCGCCGCCGCCGAGGAGGACGTGGATCCCGACGCCGAGCTCGACGGCGACGAGGAGCCGCGGCGGGAGGCGGTCGGGCCCATCGAGGAGATGGTCAGCAAGGGTGACACCGTGCTGGTCCAGGTCTCCAAGGAGTCGCTCGGCACCAAGGGCGCCCGCATCACGTCCTTCATCTCGCTGCCCGGCCGCTACGTCGTGTACATGCCGCAGGCCCGCCACGTCGGCGTCTCCCGCCGCATCCGCGACGAGCGTGAGCGCGACCGCCTGCGGGCGGCCCTGCGCGGCCTCGACCTGCCGCCCGGGGGCTTCATCCTCCGGACCAACGCCGAGGGAAAGGGCGAGGCCGAGTTCAAGCTCGACGTCGAGTTCCTGAGCCGGCTGTGGTCGCAGATCCGGTCGCGGTACGAGGCGGCCACGCCGCCGGCGGCCCTGCACGAGGAGGGCGACCTGACCTTCCGCGTCGTGCGTGACCTCTTCTCACCCGAGATCGACGAGTTCGTGGTGGACGACCGCGCCGCCCACGACAAGGTCCTCGAGTACGTGCAGGCGCTGGTGCCGGCCCTGACCGACCGCCTGCGGCTGTACACCGAGCGGGCGCCGATCTTCGACGCCTTCGGCATCGAGAAGGACATCGAGAAGGCGCTGCGGCGGCGGGTGTGGCTGAAATCGGGCGGCTACATCGTCATCGACCACACCGAAGCGCTCGTGTCGATCGACGTCAACACCGGCAAGTACGTGGGGAAGCGCGACTTCGAGCAGACGGTGCTCAAGATCAACCTGGAGGCGGTGGGCGAGGTCGTGCGCCAGATCCGGTTGCGCGATCTCGGGGGCATCATCATCATCGACTTCATCGACATGGAGGTGCTCGAGCACCGCGAGCAGGTCTACAAGGCGGTCAAGCGCGCGCTGGCCGAGGACAAGGCGCGCACCAACGTGCTGCAGATCTCCGAGCTGGGCCTGGTCGAGATGACGCGCAAGCGCGTGCGCCAGGATCTCCGGGCGCTCCTCACCCAGTCCTGCCCGACCTGCCGCAGCACCGGCGTCGTGAAGTCCAACGAGACGCTGGCGACCGAGATCTACCGCGCCGTGCAGGGCAAGGCGGCGGCCGAGGCGCCGCCCGGCGAGGGCCGCGAGATCGTGGCTCGCGTCCATCCGGACGTGGCCGGGTACCTCGCGGAGGAGGGGCGCGCCGACATCGAGCGTCTCGAGGCCGCGCTCGAGGTGAAGATCACCGTGCAGCCTGCCTCGGGCCAAGCCCCGCGCGAGGACTACGAGCTGCGCGTGCGCTGACGCCCGGTCACCGGCGCGGCGTCAAGCGAGTGGACCTGACCGCCCGGCGGCGCTAGCATCCCCTCCGATGGCTCGCACGCCGCCCTCGCGCGTCAGCGGTCGCCGGATTCTCCTCGATCTGCGCCTGGCCTCGCGGAAGGGTGACCGCTCCGCGCTCTCGCTGGCGCTCGACCAGATGCGTACGCTCGCCTACTCACCGCGCTACTGGGAGCGCTACCTCGCGCTGCTCGGCAACCCGCTGGCCCGCCTCGTCGACCTGCTCGTGATCAAGCAGGGCGAGCGGATCGCGCACCAGAAGGGCTGGAAGCTGCCGCGGCCGGCCCGGCCCGCCGCGGCCGGTGCGTCCGCGAAGAAGACGCGCACGAAGGCGGGGCCCGACCGGCGCCGTCGCCGGGAGCCCGCCGCCAGCCAACCCTCGCTGTTCGAGTGAGCCGCCGCCGCGTCGTTTGACAGCGCCGCGGGCCCGGTCGATACTACCCCCTGGGGGTATAGAGGTGCTCAACGAGGAGGCGAAGGCCAAGGCCCGGGGCCGGCTGCGGCGCATCGAGGGGCAGGTGCAGGGCCTGCAGCGGATGATCGACGCCGACGCCTACTGCGTGGACGTCCTGCTGCAGATCTCGGCCGTGCAGGGCGCGCTCGAGCAGGTCCAGAAGCTGTTGCTCGGCCGCCACATCGAGTCCTGCGTCGCCGAGGCCCTCCGCTCCGGCTCCAAGTCCGAGCGCCAGCAGAAGGTCGACGAGCTGATCGAGGTGTTCTCGCGCTTCGGAGCCAAGTGATGGCCGAGCGGCTGACGCTGCCCGTGCGCGGCATGCACTGCGCCGCCTGTGTCGGCAAGGTCGAGGGCGCCCTGGCCCGGGTGCCCGGCGTGGAGGAGGCGTCCGTCAACCTCGCGACCGAGCGGGCGACGGTGGCCTTCGACCCCGCCGCCGTCGACATTGGCGCCCTGCAGGCGGCGGTGGCGGCGGCCGGCTACGAGCTGGCCGCGGCGCCGATCCCGCGGGGTGGGGAGGCCGAGGATCGGGAGCGCGCGGACCGGGAGCGCGAGCAGCGGCGGCTCGGTGTTCGCGTGCTCGTGGGGGCCCTGCTGTCGGCGCCGCTGCTCGTCGGCGGCATGCCGGGGATCTTCCCGTGGGCGCCCGCGTGGCTGCGCGACCCCTGGCTACAGCTCCTGCTGGCGACGCCGGTGCAGTTCTGGGTGGGGGCGAGCTTCCACGCCGGGTTCCTGAGCGACCTGCGCCATCGCAGCGCCAGCATGTCGACGCTGGTGTCGCTCGGCACCAGCGCCGCCTACGGCTTCAGCGTGGCCGTGACGCTGTGGCCGCACCTCTTCCACGCCGCCGGCGCCATGAGCTACTTCGAGACCGCGGCGGTGGTCATCACGCTGGTGGCGCTGGGGCGCTGGCTGGAGGCCCGGGCGCGCGGCCGCACGTCCGAGGCGATTCGCCGGCTCGTGAGCCTGGCCCCGCGTACCGCCCGCGTGCTCCGCGACGGGGCCGAGGTCGACGTGCCCACCGCCGCCGTGCTGGCCGGCGACCTCGTCCGTATCCGCCCCGGCGAGCGCCTGCCGGTGGACGGCGTCGTCGTCGAGGGTGCCTCCGCCGTCGACGAGTCGATGCTCACCGGCGAGAGCCTGCCCGTGGACAAGGCGCCGGGCGCCGCGGTGTCGGGCGGCACCGTGAACCGAACCGGCAGCTTCGTGTTCCGCGCCACCCGCGTGGGCAGCGAGACCACGCTGGCCCGCATCGTCAAGCTGGTCGAGGAGGCGCAGGGCTCCCGCGCGCCGATCCAGCGCCTGGCCGATCGGGTGGCGGCCGTCTTCGTGCCGATCGTGCTGGTGATCGCCGCGCTGACCTTTGCCGGCTGGTGGCGCTTCGGTCCCGAGCCCGCGCTGGTCTTCGCGCTCACCAACGCCGTCGCCGTGCTGGTCATCGCCTGCCCGTGCGCGATGGGGCTGGCCACGCCGACCGCCATCATGGTGGCGACCGGGCGCGGCGCCGAGCACGGCGTGCTCGTCCGCAGCGCGGCGGCGCTGGAGCGGCTGCACGCGGTGAACACGCTCGTCTTCGACAAGACCGGCACGCTGACGGTCGGCCATCCGCGCGTCACCGACGTGGTCGTGGCCGATCCGGGCATCGCCGAGGCCGATCTGCTCGCGCTCGCCGCCGCGGCCGAGCAGGGCTCCGAGCATCCGATCGGTGAGGCCATCGTCACGCTCGCCAAGGAGCGCGGGCTGGCGCTGCCGGCGGTCGGCGAGTTCGTGACGGTGCCCGGGCAGGGCGTGGACGCGCTGGCCGTCGACGGCCGCGTCCTGCTCGGCAACCGCGCGTTGATGGAGGCGCGCGGCATCGACTTCGACGCGCTGGCGCTGCCGGCCGCCGCGCTCGCCGCCGAGGGCAAGACCGTCGTGTACCTGGCGCTCGCCGGCCGCGCCCTCGGCCTCGTCGCGGTGGCCGACGTGCTGAAGCCGGACGCCGCCGCCGCCGTGACCGCGCTCCGTCGTCGCGGCCTGGAGGTGGCGATGCTCACCGGCGATCAGCGGACGACCGCGCTGGCCATCGCCCGCCAGGCCGGGATCGAGCGGGTCCTGGCCGAGGTGCAGCCGGAGGCCAAGGCCCGCGAGATCGCCGCGCTCCGCGCCGCCGGCCGGGTGGTCGCGATGGTCGGTGACGGCATCAACGACGCACCGGCGCTGGCCCAGGCCGACGTCGGCATCGCGATGGGCTCCGGCACCGACGTGGCCATCGAGGCCGCCGACGTGACGCTGATGCGGGGCGAGCTCGCCGCCGTGGTCACCGCGGTCGACCTGTCGCGGCGGACGATCCGCATCGTGAAGCAGAACCTGCTGTGGGCGTTCGGCTACAACGCCGTGTTGATTCCCGTCGCCGCCGGCGTGCTCTATCCGCTGTGGGGCGTGCGGCTGTCGCCCATCCTGGCCGGCGCGGCGATGGCGTTCTCCTCGGTATCGGTGGTGACCAACAGTCTGAGGCTCAAGCGCTGGACGAGCGAACCCCTGGAGGGCGGTGACCATGGCCGTTGATCCCGTGTGCCAGATGACGGTGGAGCCCGCCCAGGCGGCGGCGCAGTCGAAGTACCAGGGCGAGACCTATTACTTCTGCGCGGTCGGCTGCAAGCAGAAGTTCGACCGCGAGCCCGAGCGCTACCTCGCCGGCGGCTCGAGCGCGATGGGGCGCTGATGCTGGAGCCCGCGGTGCTGGCCGGCCGCGACCGCTACGAGCGGGTGATGCACGGCCGGGTCGACAACACGCACGACGACGCCTTCACCCACACCGTGCGCCTCACCGACGACGACCGCGCGCTGGAGGTTTCCGTGGTGGCGCTGCCCTCGCCGACCTACGCCATCCGCGAGGCCCGGCTGACGCCGGTGGCCGGCCGTGTCGCCGCCTCGCTGGCGCCGGCGTTCGCCGGCCTGGCCGGCAGCGAGATGGTCGGCGGGCTCACGCGGCGGGCGGCCGAGCTGCTGGGCGGCGGCGACGGTGCCGCGCTGGCGGTGGACGCGACGATCGAGGTCGCGCGCCTGGCCCGGCAGGTGGCGCGGATGCCGCGGGCGGTCGCCGAGCGCGCGACCTCGGGCGATCCGCTCGCGTGCTGGACGCTCGACACGACGGGCTGGGTGGACCTGCCGAACTCGTGCTTCACCTACAGCGCGGCCGGGCGCGCGCTGTTCGGCACGCGCACGATCGCCACGCCGATGGTGCCCGATCTCTACAGCCCGCGGCCCGGCCAGCGCGGCGTCTTCGAGCGGCGCAAGGTGGCGCGGCTGGAGCGCGCGGACGGACGGCTGCGTCTCTTCCACTCGATGCACGACAACGTCCACGGCTTCGAGATCACCTACGAGATCGACCTGGCCACCGAGACGATCGTCCGCGCCGAGCACATCACCCCACGCCTGCCCTACCAGGGCGTCTGCTCGGAGCCGCAGCGCCGGATCGCCGGCCTGCTCGGCGAGCGCGCCGACGCCGGCCTGCGCAAGCGCATCCAGGGCATGCTCGGCGGCGAGGGTGGCTGCGCGCAGCTCTACGACCTCACCGCCGACGTCCTGAAGCTGCTGGCGCATTGAATCTCGTGGCGCGCGGTGACGCCGGGGCCCGGCCCCCCGCGCCCACGGGTGCGCCCGCATGGCTCGCCTGTCGCCGTAACTCGCTCCGGGCCCGGCTCGCTCGGGCCCCCCATCCCCCAGAGGGGGTTGGGGCGCGGCCAAGTCGAATCGTCGTCGGCTCGCGAGCCGAGCCCTGCGCTCGAACGGCGACAACGGCTCGCCATGATGCCGCGCCCGTGGGCGCGGGGGGCCGGGCCCCGGCGTCACCGCGCGCCACGAGATTCAATGCGCGGCGGCCGTTGCGGCACGGGCCAAGTGCGTGTCGAGCTCCTGCTCGGCGGTGAAGTTGGCAAGGCCCACTGAAGCGGGGGCGCGTCCGGCGAAGGCCGCACGCGGGGCCAGGCCAACGAGTTCGGCGCGGTCGACGGCCATGCCGCGACGCTTGGCCTCGGCGTCCACACGATCGAAGAGCACGGGGATCGGTGTGACGCGGTGGTCGAGCAGGTTTGTCGAGACCTGGACGCGGTGGCGGCTGGGTAGCGGCAGGCCCAGGGCCTGCACGGCCGGCAGGCCGCCGTCGCTGGTCCGCACGGCCCGCGCGATGGCGCGCGCGGCGTCGAGGTCCTCGCCGACGAGCCAGACGTTGTAGGCGATCAGCACGTCGCGGGCGCCAACCAGGACCGCGCCGGCGCGCGCGTCGAAGCGGGCCGGCCCGTCGTCGGGCCGGCCCTCGGCCGCGGCCAGCCGTGTCGCCAGCCCCTCGTACTCGCCGCGGCGCAGGGCGCGCAGGGTTCGCCGCTCCGGGCGGCGCGCGGCCTCGCCGTAGTAGTAGACCGGCAGGGCGTGCCGGTCGGCCAGCGCGCGTCCGGTTCGCCAGGCCAGTGCGGCTGCCTCGGCCAGGGTCAGGCCGGCCAGCGGCACGAACGGCAGTACGTCGAGGGCGCCGACGCGCGGGTGGATGCCCCGGTGCTCGCGCATGTCGACCTCGGCGAGCACCGCGGCGGCGAGCGCCAGCGCGGCCGCCGCGACGGCCGCGGGCGGCCCGAGGACGGTGAAGACCGAGCGGTGATGGTCGGGATCGGCGTGGACGTCGGCCAGGGTCACCGCCGGCGTGGCCCTGATGGCGTCGGCGAACCGCGCCAGCCGCGCCGGATCGCGTCCCTCGCTCACGTTCGGCACGCACTCCACGATGGGCGCCGTGGTCACGGCGGTATACTACGGGGCGCGATGCCGTTCCTGCCACTCGGCAAGCTCCCGGGCGACCTGCTGCAGGCGGTCCTCGACAAGCACGCCAGCCACGATCCGCGGGTGATCGTGGGGCCCCGCGTGGGCGAGGATGCCGCCGTGATCGACCTCGGCGACCGGTATCTGGTCGCCACCTCCGATCCCATCACGTTCGCCACCGACGACCTCGGCTGGTACGCGCTGCACGTCAACGCCAACGACATCGTCGTGCGCGGCGCCACCCCGCGCTGGTTCCTGGCCACGCTGCTGCTGCCCCAGGGGCGCACCGACGACGTGAGCGTGCGCGCGCTGTTCGACCAGCTCGGCGAGGCGTGCCAGGAGCTGGAGGTGGCGCTGGTGGGCGGCCACACGGAGATCACCCACGGGATCGACCGGCCGATCGTGGCCGGCACCATGCTGGGCGAGGTGGCCAAGGACCGGCTCGTCACCACCGGCGGCGCCCAGGTCGGCGACGCCATCGTGCTGACCAAGGGCGTGCCGCTGGAGGGCGCGGCCATCATCGCGCGCGAGAAAGAAGCCGAGCTGCGGGCGCGCGGCGTGTCGCCGGCGACGATCCGCCGCGCCCGCAACTTCCTGCGCTCGCCAGGCATCAGCGTGCGGCCGGAGGCCGAGCTGGCGTGCGAGCTGGCCACCGTGCACGCGATGCACGATCCCACCGAGGGCGGCCTGGCCACCGCGCTGCACGAGCTGGCCGCCGCCGCCGGCGTGGGACTGCGGATCGACCGCGATCGCATCATCGTGTTGCCGGAGGGGCGGGTGCTGTGCGAGGCGTTCGGCCTCGATCCGCTCGGCACCATCGCCTCCGGCGCGCTGCTCATGACGCTGGCGCCGGCCGAGGCCGGCGTGGTCATCCACGCCCTCGCCCGTGAGGCGATCGACTGCCACTTCATCGGTCAGGTCGTGCCGCCCGAGCAGGGCGTGACGCTCGTGGACGGCACCCGCCAGTGGCCGCTGCCCACCTTCGCGCGCGACGAGATCGCCAAGCTGTTCGAGGAGGCCTGACGTGCCCAAGCTCGGATACTCGCGCCGCTCGCTGGCCCTCGGCCGCGACGGCATGGTGGCCTCCTGCCATCCGCTGGCCACGCTGGCCGGCGTGGAGACGCTCAAGGCGGGCGGCACCGTCGCCGACGCCGCCGTGGCCACCAACGCGGTGCTGGCGGTGACCCAGTCGAACAACTGCGGGCTCGGCGGCGACCTCTTCTGCCTCTACTACGAGGCCGCCACCCGGCGCGTGCACTTCCTCAACGGCGCCGGCCGCTCCGGCTCGCGCGCCACGCTCGACGAGCTGGCCCGGCGCGGGATGAGCGGGCTGCCGGTGCTGGGACCGCCGACGGTCAGCGTGCCCGGTGTCGTGCGGGCGTGGGCGATGCTGCTCGAGCGCTTCGGCACCCGCCCGCTGGATCAGCTGCTGGCGCCGGCCATCCACTACGCCGAGCGCGGCTTTCCGATCACGTCGATCCTCAGCCAGGGGATCACCGAGTTCGCCCCGGGCAATCCCGATCCCGAGTGGCACCGTGTGTTCCAGCCGAGCGGCCGCCCGCCCGCGCCCGGCGAGATGTTCGTGCAGCCCGATCTCGCCCGCACGCTGCGCGATCTCGCGTCCGAGGGGCCCGAGCTGTTCTATCGCGGTCGCGTCGCCCGGGTCATCGCCGAGCGCATGGAGCGCGACGGCTTCCTCACGCTTGACGACCTCGGCGCCCACGTCGGCGAGTGGGGCGAGCCGATCTCGACCACGTATCGCGGCTACACCGTGTACGAGACGCCGCCGCCCACGCAGGGCGTCACCGCGCTGCTCGCGCTGAACATGCTGGAGGGCGTGCCGCTGGCCAAGCGGCCGCTGCACTCGGTCGAGCACCTGCACCTGCTGCTGGAGGTCGTGAAGCTCGCCTACGCCGACCGCGACCGCTGGATCGGCGACCCGACGCTGGCCCGCGTGCCCGTGACCGGGATGCTCGACAAGGCGTACGCCGCCGAGCGACGGCGCCAGGTCGACGCCCGCAAGGCGCAGTCCTACGTGCCCGGCCAGCCGGAGGGCGACACCACCGGGTTCGTCGTCGCCGACGGCCGCGGCAACGTGCTCAGCGTCATCCAGAGCCTGTTCAACGCATTCGGCTCGGGTGTGGTGCCGCCGGGCACGGGCTTCTGCCTGCAGAACCGGGGGCGGCACTTCACCCTGGATCCCGAGCACCCGAGCGGGCTGGCGTCGCGCAAGCGGCCCTTCCACACGCTCATGGCCTCGATCACGACGCGCGACGACGAGCCCGTCATGGGCTTTGCCACCATGGGAGGCAACGGACAGGCGATGTTTCACGTCCAGGTCCTGACCAACGTCTTCGACTACGGCCTCGACGTCCAGGAGGCGATCGAGCGCCCGCGCTTCCTCGTGGGCGCCTTCCTGCCCGACGATGCCGCCGACGCGATCCACCTCGAGAGCCGGGTGCCGCCGAGGGTGTTCGCCGCCCTGCGCCGGCGCGGCCATCCCCTCAAGGCGGCGCCCGAGCTGTTCTACCGGGTGGGCCACGCGCACGCCATCGGCCGCCACGACGGCGTGCTGAGCGGCGGCGCCGACCCGCGCGGGGACGGCGTGGCGCTGGGCTTCTGATGCGCCGCCGCCTCGTGCTCCTCGTCGCGGTCGCGCTCGCCGGACTGGCGCTGCCGGTGCATGCCGCCGAGTGGGGATTGATCCGGCCCGGTGCGAGCACCAAGGAGGCGGTGCGCGCCCGCTATGGCGCTCCCTCGCGGGTGGACCGCCAGAAGTTGGACAACTACGACACCGAGACCTGGGTCTACGAGGGCGACAAGCCCCCGACAGGGCTGCAGCGGCTCACCGTGGAGTTCGGGCTCCTCCAGCAGGAGAAGTACCAGCCCGACACCGTGCGGGCCTTCCGCCTCGAGCCCAAGCCGGGGACGTTCAATCGCGGCGTGGTCACCAACGGCTGGGGCTTCCCGGACCGCATGGGCCGCGAGAACGGGCAGGACATCTTCCTCTACCGCGAAGGGCTGCTCGTCTACTTCGACGAGGCGGGCTGGAACGCGAAGCTGATGCTGTTCACGGTGCCCCAGCCACGCGACCCGACCGAAGAGCCGCGGTCGCGGTGACGAGGCCGCGCGCCGGAATCGCCACCCAGTCCGGCCGGTTGTTCGCCTCGTACACGACCTCGTAGGCCGCCTTTTCCACCTCCAGCACGGCCAGCGCGCGGGCCAAGGCCGGCTCGTCGCCGGGCAGGAACGCCGCGCGACCGGCCACCGCGCGGTAGCCGGACAGGAACGCCGCGCGGGCCTGCGCCTCCCAGTCCGCGGGCGCTCGCGCGGTGGCCGCTGCGTAGCCCAGCGAGCGCAGCATCCCGGCGACGTCGCGTAGCGGCGTGTGCTTGCGCCGCCGCTCCTCGATCGGCCGCAGCGGCTCGCCCTCGAAGTCGATGATGTAGAACTCGGCGCCGTCGCCGACCGCCAGGGTCTGGCCCAGGTGGAAGTCGCCGTGATGGCGCAGCTTGACCGCGCCCGTCAGCCCGCTCAGCCCGCTGCTGTCCACGCGCGACGCCACGCCGTCGGGCAAGCGCCCGCCGAGCGCGGCCCGCGCCGCGTCGAGCTGGCTCTGCACCGCCGCCGTCCACGCGTCGACGTCCGTGGCCCTGATCGTCTCGGGGTCGAACGCCGGATCGGCGGTGTCGCGGCCCAGGGCCAGGTGCAGCGCGGCCGTCCGCTCGCCGAGCCGCCGCAGCGCGGCCAGCGCCGCGTCGCCGCGGGCCAGACACTCGAGCACGAAGCGCCAGCCGTCGCGGGCCCCCGGCACGAGCTGATGGGCCACGGCGAGCGTGGCCGGCGGGCCGTCGAGCGGCAGGTATTCGAGGGAGCCGGCCAGCCGCGGCGTGTGGGGGAACGCCACCCGCTCGGTGAGGTACCGCGAGATCTCCAGCTCGGGGTTGACCCCGGGGACGAGCCGGCGGAAGTACTTGACGATGAGAGCGTCGCCGAACGTCACCGACGTGTTGCTCTGCTCGCCGGTGAGCCGGTGCACCGCGACGTCCGCCGGCAGCCCGCGCGGGAAGGCCACCGAGGGCCGGCCCAGGATCGCCCCGCGCTCGCGTCCGACGCGACCCGTCGTCGCGATGAGGTCGAGGAGCGCGCGGCAGAAGGCCGGGTCGTCGAACGCGTCGGCCAGCGGCGGCTCGTCCCTCAGCGGGACCACGTAGGTGTGGACGGTCCCATCGTCGAGTCCCACCCGCACCACGTGGACGGTGGCGTCGCCGACGCGCACACGATCCTCGACCTGGGTGTCCACGATGCGCCGGCTCTTCGCCGCGAACCACCGCTGGGCGGCGATCCAGCCGGCGAGGTCGGTCGCCGGCGCGGTCAAATCGCGGTGTCCTCGATGCCGTAGCGCACGGGCCGGCGCTGGCGGCCCTCCAGCCGGAGCCAGTAGAAGTCGTGGGGGCCGAGCGACAGGAAGTACGGCTCGCGCCTGATCGCGGGGAAGCGCGTCTCGCCGAGCATCTCGACCGGGACCACACCCTCCAGCGCCGCCAGGTCCAGCTCCACCGGCTGGGGCCGCCCCGAGAGGTTGGCGACGATCAGGATCGTGTCGTCCTGCCAGCGGCGGACGTAGGCCAGCACCGACTGGTTGCGCGGCTTCAGGAACTCGATCGTGCCGCGCCCGAACGCCGGCGAGCGGCGCCGGGCCGCGATGAGCCGCCGCAGCGTGTTCAGCGGCGAGGTCGCCAGCTTCTCCTGGGCGGCCACGTTCACCGCCTGGTAGCTGTAGACGGGGTCGGTGATGACGGGCAGGTAGAGCTGGGCCGGGTCGGTGGCGGAGAACCCGGCGTTGCGATCGTCCGACCACTGCATGGGCGTGCGCACGCCGTTGCGGTCGCCGAGGTGCACGTTGTCGCCCATGCCCAGCTCGTCGCCGTAGTAGACGATGGGACTGCCGGGCAGGGTGAGCAGCAGGCAGTTGAGCAGCTCGATGCGGCGCCGGTCGTTGTCCATCAGCGGGGCCAGCCGCCGCCGGATGCCCAGGTTCAGCTTCGACTGGGGATCGGCGGCGTAGGCGTAGTACATGTAGTCCCGCTCCTCGTTCGTCACCATCTCGAGCGTCAGCTCGTCGTGGTTGCGCAGGAACAGGCACCACTGGCAGGCCGGCGGGATCGGCGGCGTGTGGGTGAAGATGTCGGTGATGGGCAGGCGGTCCTCCCGGCGGATGCCCAGGTAGAGCCGCGGCATCAGCGGGAAGTGGAACGCCATGTGGAACTCGTCGCCGTCGCCGAAGTAGGGCCGGACGTCCTCCGGCCACTGATTGGCCTCGGCCAGCAGCACGCGCTCGCCGCCGTACTCGCGGTCGATGACGGCGCGAAACTCGCGGAGGATGGCGTGCGTCTCCGGCAGGTTCTCGCCGTTGGTCCCCTCCCGCTCGATCAGGTAGGGGACGGCGTCGCAGCGGAAGCCGTCCAGGCCGCGGTCGAGCCAGAAGCGCATGACGTCGAGCATCGCGCTCTTCACCGCCGGGTTGTCGTAGTTGAGGTCGGGCTGGTGGCTGAAGAAGCGGTGCCAGTAGTACTGCTTGGCCACCGGGTCCCACGACCAGTTCGACTTCTCGGTGTCGGTGAAGATGATGCGGGCGTCGCGGTAGCGCTGGTCCGTATCGCTCCACACGTAGTAGTCGCGGTACGGCGAGGCGCGGTCGGCCCGGGCGGCCTGGAACCACGGGTGCTGGTCGGAGGTGTGGTTCATCACCAGGTCGGCGATCACCCGCAGGCCGCGCTCGTGGGCGGCGTCCATGAACGTCTGAAAGTCGGCCACGCTGC
Organism: Methylomirabilia bacterium; assembly: GCA_041499965.1. Lineage (GTDB taxonomy): Bacteria > Methylomirabilota > Methylomirabilia > Rokubacteriales > CSP1-6 > AR5. The sequence goes on along the minus strand of JBGQLG010000009.1, from coordinate 9,620 downwards.
CGTAGGCGGGATGGATGCCGTAGAAGTCGGCGATGTCGTAGCCGTCGTCCTTGAGCGGCGAGGGGTACATCGGCAGGATCCACAGGCAATTGACACCCAGCTCCTTGAGGTAGTCGAGCTTGGCCGTCAGCCCCGCGAAGTCGCCGACGCCGTTGCCGTCACCGTCGAAGAACGCCTTGACGTGCACCTCGTAGAAGATGGCGTCCTTGTACCAGTCGTTCACGGCACGTACACGACCTCGAGCTTCAGCCGATCGGGATCCTCGAAGAACACCGCATAGTAGCCCGGCCGGTACTCCGGATAGTCCTGGGGGCCGTCGTACAGCGCCGCGATCCCCCGCGCCCGCAGGAACTCGTCATGAAACCGATCGACGTCCGCGCGCTGCCCCACCCGGAACGCCACGTGATTCAGCCCCGGATTCTTGCGGTGCAGCCGGACCGCGACCCGATCGGCCCGCGCCGCCAAGATCCAGAAATCCGTCGTCCCATTGCTCATCCCCAGCACACCATCCCGCCCCACCATCACCCGATACTCCAGATACCCCAGCAGCTCCCGATAAAACGGCACCGACACCCCCGCGTCAGCGACGTTCAGCTGCACGTGGTACACGCTCGCCTTCACGTCCTGACATCCGCGGCGATCAAAACGGTGCAGATGCTAGGCGCCGCCGAGCGACGACTGAGGCGTGGCCCGGCCACGCCGCAGGGAGGAGCGAGGCGGCAACGACGCAGATGCGCCGTGTTCATCGCCGCTCTCACCGTCGCAGGACGAAAATCTGGGCGGGGTCGCGCACCGGGTCCAACTCCACATACCCCCGCGGCCCCCGCCACTCGTAGCTGACGTCGCTCAGCAGCTCGTGCATGCGATACGGCTGGTCAGGGGCGATGCCGAGCTCGGCGATGGGCACATCGACCATGGCGGCGTGGGTGGCGAACACGTCGAGGTTGGCGGCCACGAACACCACATCGTCGCGGGCCGGCGTCGTCTTGCCGTACCAGAGCACGTGGGGATCGTCGGCCGCGTGGAACGTCAGGTTCCGGTAGAGCTGCAGCGCCCGGTGCTCGCGGCGGATGCGGTTGAGGCGGGTGATGAAGCCGGTCAGGTTGCCCGGCGCGGTCCAGTCGCGCACCTTCGGCTCGTACTTCTCGGAGTGGAGGTACTCCTCGGAGCCGGGCGCGAACGGCACGTGCTCGCCCAGCTCGTAGCCGCTGTAGATGCCGTACAGCGACGACAGCGTCGCCGCCAGCACCAGCCGCAGCTTGAAGGCCGGTCGGCCGCCGTGCTGCAGGCTCTCGTGCAGGATGTCGGGCGTGTTGGGCCACAGGTTGCCGCGGAAGTACTCGGCCACCGGGGGGCCCGTGATCTCGCTCAGGTACTCCTGCAGCTCGGCCTTCTCGGTGCGCCACGTGAAGTACGTGTAGGACTGCGTGAAGCCGGCCTTGGCCAGGACCATCATGATCTTGGGCCGGGTGAAGGCCTCGGCCAGGAACACGACCTCGGGATGCGCGCGCTGCACCTGCCGGATGAGCCACGCCCAGAAGCTCACGGGCTTGGTGTGCGGGTTGTCGACTCGAAACGTGGTGACTCCGTGGCCGATCCAGAACTCGACGATCCGCTTCATCTCCTGCCACAACGGCCGCGGGTCGTCGCCGTAGAAGTTCAGCGGGTAGACGTCCTGGTACTTCTTGGGTGGGTTCTCGGCGTACTTGATGGTGCCGTCGGGCCGGTGGAAGAACCACTCCGGATGGGCGCGCACCCAGGGATGGTCGGGCGAGCACTGGATCGCGAAGTCCAGCGCGACGTCCAGGTGCAGCGCGCGCGCCCGGGCCACGAAGCGGTCGAAGTCGGCCAGGGTGCCGAGGTCGGGATGCACGGCGTCGTGGCCGCCCTCGGCGCCGCCGATGGCCCACGGGCTGCCGTGCTCGCCCGGCTGGGCGGTGAGCGCGTTGTTGGCGCCCTTGCGGTGCGTGCGCCCGATCGGGTGGATCGGCGGCAGGTAGACCACGTCGAAGCCCATCGCCGCCGCCCGCTCCAGCTGCGCCTCGGCGTCGCGGAAGGTGGCGTGACGGCCGGCCACACCCGAGCGCGGGAAGAACTCATACCAGCTCGCGAAGCGTGCCCGCTCGCGGTCGACGATCACCTCGTACTCCCGCTCGGCCTGGGTGGCATCGGCGCGATCCAGGTGGCGATCCATCAGCGCGGCCAGGACGCCGTCGCTCGCGGCCGCCACCGCCTCGACCTGGGCCGGCGCGTGCTCGATCCGGGGCAGCCACGCCGAGAGCGCACCGGCGTCGTCGCCGGTGGCGCGGGTCGCGGCCGCGCGCAGCAGGGCGCCCCCCTCGCGCAGCTCGCTGGCGACGTCCTGGCCGGCGGCCACGCGCTTGGTCAGGTCGGCCAGCCAGGAGCGGAAGGGATCGGGCAGCGCCTCGATCGTGTAGACGTACCGCGCGTTGGTGTCGACCGTGAACGCGCCGGCCCAGCGATCGTTGTCCACGAACGTCATCGGCGTCTCGCGCCAGCCCGGCTCGTCGGCGAGCCGGTACTTCAGGAAGACCACCAGGACCTCGTGGCCTTCCTTGAACACGTCGGCGCTGACCTCCACGCGCCCGCCCACCTCGCGCTTGATCGGATAGCGCCCGCCGTCCACGACGGGGGTGACGTGCTCGATGACGACGGTGCGGCGCAGTGCCTTGGGGTCGAGCATGAGGAAAGTCTACCGCCAGTGTTCCACGAGATAGGGCTTCTGTCGCTCGAAGGCGGCCGCCACCGCGTCCAGGCGCGCCTGGGTGGCGGCGGCGCCGGCGGCGCGCGTGGCGAGCACGAAGGCCGCCGTGCGGCCGAGATAGAGCGGTGTCAGCGAGCGCAGCAGGTGATCGCGATGCACGACCGCGTAGTGGTGGCCCAGGGCGAAGTCGTAGACCACGCGCGCCCACAGGTCGTCGGGAAAGCGCAGCGGGGCCTCGCCGTCGAGGGCCAGCACGTCGGCCAGCGTGTCGGGGGCCAGGATCAGCTCCCAGATCGACGTCAGGTCGCGGGCGCCCTGACGGAAGGCGTCCTGCATGCGCTCGACGTCGATCGTCATCGGCTCCACGCCGGGCGGGACCGGCTCGCCCACGGCCGGGATCGGCTCGCTGCCCCGCACCTCCATCCACAGGTCGCCGTGGCGCTCCATCACCGTGAACGCGGCGCCGAGGGTCTGCGCGATCATCGCCGGCAGCTCCATGGCCCGCGTGCGCGAGCGGACCTGGTGCGGCCCCAGCCACGCCTCCCACACTCCGAAGCCGTCGGCGATGGCGGTGCCGGTGATCCACAGGTCGCTCACGTCGGCGCCCGTCCACGACCACTTGGGATGGATCAGCAGGTGCTCGATCAGCCGGGCCGACAGCGCCTGCTGGCCGCCGAAGGGATGGTGCAGCCGGCGGCCGTACAGCGCTTGCACGAGCGGCCCCAGCACCAGGCGGGAGATCGTCCCCTCGTAGCGGTGGCGCGCGTAGGCCGCCGTCACGAAGTCGCCCTTGTCCTGCAGCAGCGGCTCGGCGAGCCGCTCGATCCACGCCGGGGTGACCGAGACCGCGTCGGCCTCCAGCAGCACCAGCGCCCGCGCCCGCAGCCGCTGGGCCACCGTGAAGGCCGCCCGCAGCGCGGCGCCCCGGCCCGGCACGCCGTGAAACGGCACGGCCACGCGCTCGCCGGCCGGCGCCTCGTGCTCGACGACGATCGCCGGGAGTGCGGCGGCGGCGGCGCGCGCGCGCGTGTCGTCGGAGGAGCCGGCGTCGGAGACGATCAACGCCGCCCGCGCGACGCCGAGGCCGGCGACGCCGGCGGCGGCCGCCGCCAGGACGCCGTCGATCGTCTCGGCGTTGTTGTAGGTGAGCAGGCCGACCGCGAGATCGACCGGGGCCAGCCGGTCGGCCGGCGCCAGCGCCGCCTCGGACAGCTCACGCCGGGCCATGGCGTCAGCCCGTGAGGTGGATGAGCATGGCCACGTAGTCCGTCAGGTGCCGGGTGACGAGGAAGGAGCGGCGGACGTGCTCGCGTCCCGCCGCGCCCATCCGCGCGATCAGCTCCGGGTTGTTGAGCAGGTGGCGCAGGCGGAAGGCCGCGCCCTCGACCGAGTGCACGGTGTAGCCGGTGACGTCGTAGATGATCTGCTGGGTGAGGCCGCCCGCGAAGCCGCCGACGACCGGCTTGCCTTTCCACATGGCCTCGGCGGCGCCCAGCCCGAAGGCCTCGCGCACCGACTTCTGCAGCACGATGGTCGCCGCCCGCTGCAGCGCGTTGATCTGCACCTGGGCGTCGGGCGGCAGCTCCAGCACGACGATGTCGGGATCGTGGCTGGCCGCCTCGCGCAGCTCGGCCAGTGTCTCGCGGCTGGCGCGGTCGTCGTCGCCGGTGCCGGCCAGCACCAGCCGCACGTGGTAGTGCTTGCGTACCAGCCGGTAGGCATTGACGACGCCCAGCGGATCCTCGGCGGGGGTGAACGGCGCCACCTGCAGCAGGATCGGCCGGTCCTGGGCGATGCCGAGGCCGCGCAGGATGGTGGTGACCTCGCGCGAGGTCAGGTCGCGGTTCTTCTCCGACAGCGGGTCGATGGACGGCGCGATGACGTAGCGGGGGATGCCGAGGCGGCGGCCGAACTTCGGCAGCGAGAACACCGCGGCGTCGTACCGGTTGATGTAGGGCCGCAGGAACGTCCAGGCCCGGCGCTGGGCCCCCGAGCAATCGAAGTGGCAGCGCCACACCCAGCGCCCCGATGCGGTCCGGTGCTCGATCAGCGTGGCCGGCAGCACGTCGTGCACGAGCACGAGATCGGCGTCGAGCGCGATCTTCTTGGCGTTGACCCGGTTCATCTCCACGTAGTGGTCGAGGGCCTCGTCGGTGAGCACGCGCTCGACGCCGTCCAGCGCCGCCCGCAGGGCCGCCGCCGTCGTGTAGAAGCCGGGATCGCCCCCGGTGATCTCCCACGTGGCCTCCACCCCGAGATCGGCCATCATCGGGACCAGCGTGTGGAGGATCTCGGCGGAGCCGCCGCCGAACCGCCCGCCGCTGAGGTGCAGCATCCGGCGGCCGCGCACGCGCTCGGCCAGGCGCAGCAGCATGTCGACGGCGCCGGGCGGCGCCACGCGACGATAGTCGTCGATGGCGATCACTGGCCCGACTCCTCCAGCGCGGCGTCGACCAGGGCCAGCACCCGGGCCCGCACCCGCTCCAGGCTGGTCATGTAGGTGTCGATGCGCTCGATGCGCTCGGCCAGCTCCGGCAGGGCCAGCGCCGAGCGGATCCACTCGGCAAAGTCGCCCGGGCGCCGGCCCAGGCGGGTCCGGGCCTCCACCATGTGGAAGTAGATCGCGCTGGCGTCCACCTCGGCCAGCCCGGCCCGGAACTCGGCCAGCGTGGTGGCGGACGGACCCAGCGGCACCTCGACGATGTGCGATTGCTGGAAGTGGAACGCCTCGCCGAACTCGACCCGGGGCACGGTCGAGAGCCGGAGCAGGTGATCGTGGACGGCCGACATCAGCTCCTCGCGCAGATCCTCGAGGCTGCCCGTCTCGAACGGGTTGATCACCGCCAGCCGCTCGGCCAGGACCTGGTCGCGCACGTGCACGGCGACCCACGCCGCGAAGTCGTTGCCGTAGGCGGTGGTGATGGGCCGGTGGCGCAGGAAATAGCCGTGCGTGTGGTAGAAGACCGAGCCGGCCGGCACGTCCTCGAGGCGGTCGAGCAGCTCGCGCTCGTCGCGCGCCCGGTGATCGAGCGCCTGGCGCAGCTCGACGCAGCCGATGAACTGGAAGGGCGCGGGCCCGGTCACGCCGCCGTCTCCCGCAGGAGCAGCGCCACCGGAAACGCCGTGAGCACCGCGGCCAGCGGCAGCCCCGGCCCCTCGCGCAGCGCCGCCGTCTCCACCCGCTCGCCGGTGAAGGCGCTGGTGAACGACCCGTGCAGCTCGCGCGGCAGCTCGACCCACGTCTCGCCCCAGTAGCCGGATCCGAGCGGCAGGGCGTCGAGACCCCGGCGGGCGAGCAAGCGCGGCACGATCGTCAGCGCGACGGCGTCGCCGGTGGTGCGCGCGAACGCGCACACGTGCTCGGCCCAGGGGCCCCGCGCCTCCAGGGGCTGATAGGCTCCGCCTTCGAAGAGGGCGCGGTGGGCTCGGCGGACGGCCAGGCCCTCGCGGATCAGGAAGAGCTTGGCGCGTCCGTCGGCGCTGCTCTTCACCAGCTCGTGGGCGAGCGCGGCCCGATCGGGCGCGGCGGTGACCGCCACCACCAGCTCGTCGAGCAGCCGGATCCGCGTGGCCCAGTCGACCGGGCGGCGGTTGTCCGGGTCGACGAGGTTCAGATCCCACAGCTCGCTGCCCTGGTAGATGTCGGGCACGCCGGGCGCGGTGAGCTTGATCAGCGTCTGCCCCAGCGAGTTCAGCAGCCCCGCGTGGGCGACGCGCCCGTGGAACAGCGTGAAGTCCTCCAGGAACGGCCCCGACCGCGCGGGGTCGAGGATGGCCTCGACGAAGCGGGCCAGCGCCTCGTCGTAACGCGGGTTGGGGTTCGTCCACGAGGTGTGCACCTTGGCCTCGCGCACCGCCTTGAGCATGTAGTCGCGCAGCCGGGCGGCGTCGATCGGCCAGGCCCCGACCAGCGTCTGGTAGATCAGGTACTCGGTGTTGGAGCCGGGCACCGGCGCGCCGTCGACCATCGCGTGGTGCTTGCGGTTGAGCCGCTGCCAGGCGGCCACGCGGGTGCGCCACTCCCCGGGGATCTCCGAGAGCACGTTGATGCGCGCGCGAACGTCCTCGCCGCGCTTGGTGTCGTGGGTGGCCGTGGCCGACAGCGCGTGGGGCGAGCGGCGCTGGCGCTCGGCGTTCTCGGCGTGGAACTCGGCCAGCGAGGTGCCGAAGCGGCTGGGATCTGAGCCGACCTCGTTGAGCGAGACGAGCCGGTTGAAGCGGTAGAGAACCGTGTCCTCGTAGCCCTTGGCGGTGACGGGCCCGGTGATCTGCTGGAAGCGCCGGACGAAGTCCAGCCGCTCCTGCCGGTCCGCCTCGCTCGCCCACTCCGGGAAGCGCAGGACGAGCACGTCCTGGATCCAGGTGTAGACCGACTCGTTCATCGCGGGCGTCCGGCGCCGGGCCTGGGCGACCGCGCGGGCGATGTACTCGCGGTCGCGGTCGGTGATGCCCGGTGGGGGGCCGTCGCCGGCCTCGGGCGTCGGGCGGTCGCCGACGTACGTGCGATAGACCGGGAAGGCGGCGATGATCTCGCGCAGCGCCAGGGTGAGGCTGCCCAGCGTGTAGTCCCGCGAGGAGCGGTGCTTCTCGGAGAGCCGGTTGAGGCGATGGCCGAGCATGTTGATCTCGGAGGCCATCGAGGTCTCCATGATGAGCCGCTTGCATTCATAGACCACCTCGGCGAACGGCGGCCGCACGCGGATCGTGCGGGCGTAGACCTGCTCGAGCGCGCGGGCCTGGGTGCGGTCGACAAAGATGCCGTTGACGAGGTTGAGGAACTCGTAGCCGGTGGTCCCCGCCGTCGCCCATCCTTCGGGCAGCGGCTCGCCGGGGGCCAGGATCTTCTCGGCGACCACGTAGAAGTCGTCGCCGCCCTCGGTGCCGCGGGCGCGCGCGCAGCCGCGCTGCAGCCGGCGGAAGTACTCGGCCGGCTCGTAGAGGCCGTCCGGATGATCCACCCGCAGTCCGGTGACGACCCCCTCGGCGACCAGGCGGAACACCAGGCGATGCGTCTCGGCGAAGACCTCCGGCACCTCCACGCGGATCGCCGCCAGCTCGTTGATGTCGAAGAACCGGCGGTAGTTGATCTCCTCGCCGGCCACCCGCCAGTTGGCCACGCGGTAGGCCTGGTCGTCGAGCAGCCCGTCGAGCAGGTCGAAGCTGTGGGGATCGCCGGGGGTGCCGTTGAAGACCCGCACGTTGTCCTCGAGAAAGGCCCACACGGCCGGCGCCGCGGCCAGCAGTGCGGCGAGCTTGGTGCGGCCGATCTCCACCTCGCGCCGGCGGGCGGCGATCCGATCGGGGTCGGTGTCGGTGCGCGGCGGGATGGTCGCGAACCAGGTGATCAGCGACTTGAGCTCGAGCAGGTCGGGGTGCTCGGCCCCGAGCTGGGCCTGCAGCTCGCCGAGGCGGTGGCCGAGGATCCGCGCCCACGAGCGCGGCGCCAGGGGCAGCACCGTGTCCCAGTAGCGCACGCTGAAGCCGCGCCCGTCGAGCGCCAGCGTGAGCTGGCCGGCGTCCAGCACCGCACCGTACTGGTCGCCGAGGATCGGCAGCAGGACCTTGCCGGCCAGCTCGGTCTTCACCGGCGCCCAGTCGACGTCGAAGTAGAGGGCCGAGGGCGCGGCGGCGCCGTGCTCGAGCACGTCCTGCCAGCGCGCGTTCCGGTTGCGGGAGATGCCCATGTGATTGGGCACCAGGTCGATCAGCAGGCCCATGCCGCGCGCTTGCAGCGCCGCCGCGAACCGCTCGAAGGCCGGCTCGCCGCCCAGCTCCTCCCGCAGCCGGTTGTGGTCGCTGACGTCGTAGCCGTGGCTGCCGTCCGAGGCCGCCTCGAAGAAGGGCGAGGTGTAGCAGTCGCTCACGCCGAGGCGCTCGAGGTAGGGCAGCAGCGCGGCCGCGTCGTCGAAGGTGAAGTCGCGCCCGAGCTGCAGCCGGTAGGTCGCCAGCGGCACCCGCATCACGCCCGCTCCCCCGTCAGGTTGAAGCCGAGGACGACGCCCAGCGGCGTGAGCGCCGGCCGGGCGTCGGCCCGCGCCTGCCAGATCTCGAAGAAGCGGTTCTGGGCCTGCCACAGCCCGAAGCGCAGCCCTCGCGCGCGGGCGTCCTCGATCAGCCGCTGGGCGGCGGCGACCCGGGCGGCGACGGGCTCGGCGGAGACGGCGGTCAGCGCGCCCTGCACGGCGCGCTGCAGCGCCGGCTTGGCCGGCAGCAGGTCGAGCGCCAGGCCCAGCCCGCCCGCCTCACCGAGCAGCTCGGACGCGCGGGCGGGCAGGGGGCCGCCCTCCTCCACGCGCGCCAGCTCGGCCAGCGCTTCCTGCTCCAGCACGTGGCGGGCGACGATGGCCAGGGCCTCGGGGATGGGCGCGTCGGCTTCGCGCAGGTAGCGGACGAGCTTCCTGTGCTCCTCCCAGATGCGCCGGTACGTCTCCTCGTGCTTTTCCAGCACGGAGGCGATCACCCGCGCCAGCACGCCGCGGCGCTCGTCGAGGAAGATCTGGGGCAGGGCGAACGGCTCGCCGGGGAAGTGCTCGTCGAGGCCGCGCACCAGGTCGGCCACCGAGGAGTCGGCGAAGCGGCGCCGCAGATCCTCCTGCATGCCGTCGTAGACGGCCCGGCCCTCCCACGCCCGCAGCGCGCAGGTGACGTCGTGGCCGCCGAAGTGCAGCAGCGCGTACATCGCCTCCCACGTCTCGCCGGTCATCTGCGCCTCCGCCCGCACGTGGCCGATGCGCAGCGCGGTGCCGGCGGCCGCCTCGCGCGCCTCGTCGAGACGGCGCACGCGGTAGGCGTAGACGTCGGCGTCGTCGGGATGCTCGGTGAACAGCCCGGTGATCGCGTAGTGCGCGACCACCCGGCGCAGGTCGACGACGGCCGGGGCCACCAGCCGGCGGTA